>CATMIM010000193.1 GCA_950068635.1 uncultured Candidatus Poseidoniales archaeon | reverse complement strand
GGCAGTCACAGCCGGACCAGCCTGCAGCGCGACCTGCTGGTCATTGGGTGAGTTTTATCTAGCATTCCCCGGCCTGACCGGTGATGGCCGAGTCGGGCGGCCGGCGCTACGTGGTGCTGGCGGTGGTAATCATGTTGCTGGCGGCACTGCCATTCTCGCCGCTGGTCGACTTCGAGAGTTCGCGCCATATCGACCCCGAGACCGCCGGGGTGGACCAGCACCTGCCGACCCGTGACAGCGACCACGACGGGATGCCGGACTGGTGGGAGCTGCTCTACGGGCTGAACCCGTTCGACGCAGCCGATGCCGCCTGGGATTCCGACCACGACGGTTTTGACCTGAACCGCAACGGCGTGCTCGAGAGTTTCGAGAACTTTACCAACCTGATGGAGTACCAGCAGGAGGAGCTGCTCGGCAACTCGACCAATCCGCTCGACCGTGACAGTGACGGCGACGGGATGAACGACGGCTGGGAAGTGTTCTACACCCTCAACCCGCTGCTGGAGGCGGACGCCGCGCTGGACCCGGACGGCGACGGCCACGACTTCAACCGTGACGGCACGATTACGGAGAGTGAGCAATTCACCAACCTGCAGGAGTTCCTGCATGGCACCAGTCCCTGGGAGAATGACACCGACGCTGATGGGATGCCTGACGGCTGGGAGGTGTACCATGGGCTGGACCCGCTCGGCAGCGCTGACGCCTGGATGGATTACGACCAGGATGGCTGGGATGTCGACTTCAACGGCGAGCTGGACTTCGGCGAGTACTATACCAACCTGGGGGAGTACCTGAACGATACCCTGCCGCGCGAGCCAGACAGCGATGGTGACAGCATGCGGGATGGCTGGGAGGTGCTCTACGGTATGGACCCGCTTGATGCCAGCGACAATTACGGCGATCTGGATGGAGACCAGCTCTTCAACCTGCACGAGTACAACAATTCGCTGGTTGATTCCATCTGGTGGGACGTGGACGGGATACTCTCGACCCGCCCCGACCTGCATGACACCGATGACGACGGGCTGAACGATGGCGGAGAAGTCCTCCACATACCTCGCCCATGGCAGAGCGCGACCAACCCACTCGACAATGACACCGACGACGATGGTCAGCCCGACGGCTGGGAGATGCAGGTCTTCTCGGTGCAGCAGAACACCAACAGCCACAGCCTCTGGGTGACGACACAGAACTGGCTGCCTCTAGGATGCGACTCGATGATCGAATGTGGACTGGGACCCGGAGGCTGGGTCTGGGACAGTTATCTCAAGGGCTTCCAGACCAGCGGGGACCGCAACGGCGATGGTGCCCTCGACCCGAAGTATTTCGTTTACGAGATGAATCTCACAGGTTTCACAATTCCAGCCGGGGGTCGATGGGCTCTAGATCCTTCATACGGCTCGATGCCGGATTCAGCCTTCGACATCGATAACGACACCCTGCTCAACTCCCTTGAAGCACCGAATCGCTGGGACACGAATCCAGTCGATGATGATACAGACGGAGACCTACTGCCGGACGGATGGGAGGTCTCTGCTTCCGAGCGAGCCATCACTGGTGGTCTGGTCGACAACAACACTCTAGACGCCCTCGGAGCTCGAGGACCGATGGATCCGAGGATGCCTGATTCGGACCTCGACGGCATCGACGATGGCTCCGAGGACTTCGACGGCGATGGTCTGAATAGAACGCATTTACTGAATCGCTATTGTCCAGGATGGGATGATCCTCAGAACGCTGAGTGCCACATCGATCCGACCACCAACAAGGGTCGGATGTTCTACGACGATCTGGAGAATTTCACCAACTTTGAGGAATACCAGAACGGAACCGACCCTGTCAATGCCGATACCGATGGTGATGGCTGGAAGGATGGCTCAGAAGTCTATCATCAGGATCACGATAATGATGGAATGTGGTCCGGATGGGAATATTACTTCGGCTTCGATCCGATGGATCCCGCCGACGCGAACATTGACTCTGACGGTGATGGCTACATCAACAAGTGTGAGAACAAATGGAATACGAATCCCAAGGATCCAACCAGTTTCCCTAGTCAGGGCGAGTTGTGTGACAACAACTGACCAGTGGGTTTCATCTTCTAGCCACCCTGCGAGAACCGAGGTTGAAACGATGTCCTGGTGGATCATGCCGACGACTGCGGACATCGGGTTTCGCGCTTTTGCGCCCACCGTCGAGGAAACTCTACGCGAATCTGCTCTGGCAATGCAGTCGATCCAACTCTCCGAGCGAGGGGCGAGGGAACTGTCCCAACACAAACGCAGCGTGGCGGAGTGGTCCGTCGACGTCGTAGGAGGAGACCTGGAGAGGGGCTTGGTGCGATGGTTGGAAGAGGTGCTGTACCAAGGCGCAGCAGAGAACAGATGGCTTGTCGATGCGAGCCTTCAGACGTCACAGAATCGCATCACTGCACAGGTGTCATGGGTCGATTCCGAATTTGTTGAACTCGAGGTCGAGGTGAAGGCCGTGACTCTGCACGACCTCGTTCTGCGGGAGATTTCCGAGTCCGAGATGGTCGAAGGGGTGGATTCTATTCCGACCTTCGAAGGTCCTGGTTGGATGGCTCAAGTCGTGCTGGACATCTGAGGGATGAATCGTGCATCATTTCTCAACGTCGAAGCGCTGGTAGACTTCGTTCGTGGTCTGCGTCACGCGTATGAAAGTGGTGCATTTCGGCAGGTCTTTGATGCGGCGAGCGCCGACGTATGAGCAGGCTGAGCGGACTCCGCCCAGAATCGCTTGAACCGTTGTTTCCAACGACCCTCGATACGGCACTCGAACCTCTTTGCCCTCGGGAGCTCGGTGGCGGGCCACCTCGCCGTAATGGGCTTCCATCGCTTTTGTCGAGGACATCCCGTAGAACGATTTGTAGATCCCGTCGAGACCTTCGGTGACTTCGCCGCCGGACTCGTCGTGGCCGGCGAACATGCCTCCGAGCATGACGAAATCGGCGCCGGCGGCGAATGCTTTGGCGACATCGCCTGGTGAAGAACAGCCGCCATCGGCCATGACATGTCCGGCGAGGCCATGGGCCGCGTCGGCACACTCGGCGATGGCAGAGAGCTGTGGATATCCGACGCCCGCGACTTTGCGAGTGGTGCAGACCGAGCCCGGGCCGATGCCGACCTTGACGATGTCCGCGCCTGCGAGGACGAGCGCTTCGGTCATCTCTCGCGTCGCGACGTTGCCGGCGATGATGATCTTGTCCGGGAATTCATCGCGGACACTCTTGACGAAATCCAAGAACACCTCGCGGTAACCATTCGCTACATCGATGCAGATGAAGGGAATGTCAGGATTGGTCGCCATCTTTCGTTTCAGGAGGCTGAAACTTTTCTCGGTCGAGCCGCAGGTGGCAGCTACATGGCTGGGGTCGACGCCGTCCTCCCAAGCGGCGCTGTATTCGCGGGTGGCGTAGAATTTCTGCAGGCAGGTGATCATGCCGTGGTTCTGCAGGACCTTGGCGATTGAGAACAGTCCGGTAGTGTCCATGTTGGATGCAATGATCGGCACGCCAGCCCAAGTGGTGTTGGTGTGGCGGAATTTGAACTCGCGTTCCAGTGTCACATCGGAGCGTGAAACCAGCGTGCTGCGCTTCGGTCGAATCAAA
>CATMIM010000192.1 GCA_950068635.1 uncultured Candidatus Poseidoniales archaeon | reverse complement strand
GGGTGCTGGTGGATCTGGAAACGATCATGGCAACTCGATCGCAGTCGATCAGAACGGCGATGTCTATGTCACGGGAGAAGTGGATGTGGGGTGTTGTAGTGGCTGCCCCACCCCGATCTTCGGCCCCTTCAATATCACCGGCTACTCTGGAATCGATATATTCGTTGCCAAACTCAACACTTCCGGCGTCTGGCAGTGGGTCACTACTGCTGGTGGCGCACAGATAGAATACGGGCAGACGATTGCAGTTGACCCCCAAGGAACCACCTATGTCTCAGGGTATTACGTGGCCCCATTCATGCTAGGAAACCACGCTCTGTCCATCAGTAGCGCTCCCGGCGCATTCATCGCCAGCCTCGATGTTTCAGGCAGTTGGCGGTGGGGGTTGAATGCGGGTGGTGTTGCTGGTGTAGTGGGGAATGACGTCGCTGTTGATTCCAACGCCAACATCGTGTTATCCGGTTCCTACGACTCAATGGGTACTTCGTTCGGTTCAACATCACTGAATCTAGCTGGATATGATGATATCTTCATTGCGAAACTATCTCCTGATTACGATGGGGATTTGATTGCGGATGCCGTTGATGACGATGACGATAACGACCTCGTGCCCGACGCCAACGACACCTGCCCCGACACCACGCTGGGTGCTCCGGTCGACGAATTCGGCTGCGCCGACTACCAGCGTGACACCGACGGCGACGGTGTGACAGATGACCTCGACCTGTGTCCTGGCACACCAACCGGGATGGTTGCCAACGAACAAGGATGTGCTGACTTGGATGGGGACGGAGTGTTCGCCAACGTCGACCAGTGCCCGGGCAGTCAGCGGAAATGGACCGTGGATGCCGCTGGGTGCAACGTTCTGCAGCATCCGGTGCCCTGGAACGGGAGCGGGCCCTACACCACCGATCGGTTCGGCCGCGTCGGGACGATGATGATCCAGACGACCAGCGGCAACTGGCGCATCCAGGATGCTTGGGACGGCAACCACACCTACCTGTTCATCTTCAACCAGAAATCGAACTCCTACATGTCCAACCTGTGGGGTCAGAACGTCGGCGATCTGCTCGGCGCGACCCCCTCGAACACGCACGTCTTCTTCGGCTCATACGACAGTGACTACGCCAACGACGTCTCGGGCATGAAAGCGAGGGTGGATTCGTGGCTCGGCAACCAACCGCAGGAGGTCCGCGACAGCTGGAGCGGCCGCCTCCATTACGTCAACGAGAGGGGCTGGGATGTCGATGGCAGCCTGCGCGACGTCATCGGTGACTGGAGCAAGTTCTACTACGGAATCGACCGCTTCCAGCGCTGGCGTGAGCTTGGCAGCATGTTCGACTGGCAGACTAGTTCATGTTGCTATAGATTGGATTACATCGCCAATGAGCCTAACATGTGGAACAAGGAGTTCGAGGTCGAACTACGTCGCACCGACCCCGCCGTGACGGTCATCGACATCTGGTCAGGTGAGCGGCACTCGGGCGGCTGGGGAGGAGGGCATACCTCGTACCTGAACGGCACCCTGCCCAACGCCAGCACGATGCAGGGATTCAACACCATGGAGGTCTACATGCACCACGCCTGCAGCGAGCACAGGGATCGCTACGGAATCGATGACGATGGAGACGGCACGACCGACCGCTACGGGGGCTGCCATGAGTGGGACTACATCCAGTACCTCTACATCTGCGATGCCGACAACTCGAGCGTCTGTGGAACCGAGATAGGTAGGTACATCACGACTTACGGCCGAGAGGGAAAATGGATCACCGACACTTCAGCTCTGCTGTGGCTCATCAAGGACGGTGGCGAGCGTCGCTTCCGCTACTCGGGAGCCAACGGCGGCTGGCTCAACGTGAGCATCATCCTGTCCACCTGGGATGACGACGGAATGCGTCCGGTACACGGTGAGTCGGCATTCAGCGGTGGCACCTTCAATTCGGAGTACAACAACCAATCCCGCTACAAGCGGGTGCACGCCGTCAACTCCAGCAGCGCATTCGACAAGGTCGAGATCGTTTCCTGGGTCACCGGCCACGGCTTCGGCAACGACCCGAACAACTGCGCCGAGTTCTGCAACCACGAGCACCGCTTCTCGATGAACGGACACGACGCCACCGAGGACCATCCGCTGGCGGGGAACTCCAGTGTGGGCAGCGACCGGCAAGGGTGCAAGAAGACGATGGATGAGGGGACGGTGGCCAACCAGTACGGATCATGGCCGTACGGGCGGGCGGGCTGGTGTCCCGGTCAGCAGACCGACCTATGGCTGCAGGACATCACCGGCTGGATCACCATCAATGGGACCAACGACCTGCTCTACCAGGGGCTGTGGAACGGCCAGCAGTACACCGAGACGAGCAGCAATCCGAACATCCGGGCGAACATCATGATCGTCTATTACGAGAACATCTCCAACGCCGCTCCCGCCTCCAGTCACCCAGATTCCACATCTGGCCAAGCGTGCCAACCGAGCGACACCGCGCATCAGCCGTCTGTCTCAGAAGGTTCCGAGATGTGGGCGCGTGACGAGCGCCGTGCGTCCGTAGAGGAATGATCACTCGATCTTCTGGTCTTCAGCATCTTCGAGCAGAACGAACTCGAAGGCGCCGGTGGTGCTGTCGTAGTCGATGTTCGAGAAGATGACCAGCATCTGCCGGTCTTCGAACGGGTCGTGGAACGAAGGTTGGCCACCTCGGAAGATGTTCAGGACCTCCTTGAACTTCCCCATGTTGATGGTACCCGTGATCGTGTAGACGGCACTCTCGGCTCCCTCGTCGTCGAGGTCATCTCCCTCGCCTCCGCGGATGATGGTCCGCTGCATGCGCCGCGTGACTCGCATGTGCACGTTGCACTCCTCGATCTTGATCCACACCCCGTCCGCGTGTCGCAGGAAACACTCGCTGACATCCATCTTGTCATCCCCACGTGTCGTTCAACCGATGATGACTTCAATGCATCCATTGCGCCCATTCCAGCTGGCTTTCCGCAGGACGGTACCACGTGGCGCCTCCCTGCTCAAGCCACTCGTAGCCGTCCTGGCCGACGATTCCCACCGCATCGAGAGCCGGCGCCTCGGCGTCGCCGCCGGAATCAGCCCCCTCGTCGAATCCTTCGGGGAGAGCCACCGGCTCGTCCATCTCCACCATCTCCTGCTCGACGATGCCCGTCATGTTCTCAGAAACTGGGATTCCCTCAGCGTCCAGCGCATCGTCCAGTTCCGCTCGTAATCGTTCCAGCCGAATACCCTGATGCGCCCCGATGAGCCGGATCATCAGCGCGTACTCCGAACGCAGCGCTATCTCCTCCAACTCCCCCTTCGAGCGGGCGGCCTTCAGCTGCGTCTCGAAGCGATCGGCTCGCGAGTTGCGCGTGATGAACCCGAACAGGATCCAAGCGAAGATTGGGAAGCCACCGAATATGCCGATGAGGTCCCAGCCATCCAGTCCAATAGCAGTCCCGGGAACCATAAGTTGGAACGCTACTATTGGATAATCTGAAGCATCAAACGGATCCGTGTCTTCACGTATCTCATCAGTGTCAGTCCATCCATCATTGTTGTAGTCTGTTTGAACGATATTGAGCCCTCCAAGCTGGTCGGTTAGACCTGCCCGGGCGGTGTAGTCGGAAAAGGTACCATCGCCATCGTTGTGGTAATAGATCATCGGACCACCCGGG
>CATMIM010000191.1 GCA_950068635.1 uncultured Candidatus Poseidoniales archaeon | reverse complement strand
ACAGAGTCGCTGGTATCCGGATCGGAGTATGGGTCGAAGGCGTAGAACATCAGGCAGCGCTGCGAACCCTCTCGAATCCACACAGAGTGCAGATTCCCATTGCCATCGATGGCCAGTGCGGGTGAGTGCTTCTGGTTGACACCGCCGATCCCGAGGGGAGCCGGTCCGTTGGCGATCTCACCATCATCACCGATCTGGGCGTACATCACCTTCGTGCCGTTCTCTATCCAGAACACATGGAACGAGCCGTCCGCATCGCCGACCATCGCGGGGCCATCGATGTCACCTGAAGATAACAGCAGCACCTCGAGCGGTGCTGCAGTCCCTTCGCTCTCAGGGCTGGCCGCCACGGGTGATGCCGCGAACAGGGGGCTGGCCGATGCGAGCAGCATCAGCGCGCAGAGGAGCAGGGGTCGCAGAGAAAGTCGCCGCATACACACACCTGTGGACAGCGATTCACGACCCTCTCGGGTTCTTGACATTGCCCCCGCCATGTCAGTCCGAATGATGGCGCAGCACGAGGTTGCGAGCGGCCCATACCTCGTCCACCCGTCCCACAGGAGTGGTGTGCGGGGCGGACTTGACGATATCGGGGTCTTCTCCGAGAACGGTGAGGAAGGCAGCGGCGAAATCGTCGAGCACCTCCTTCGATTCAGTCTCCGTCGGTTCGATCATCAGGCACTCGGGAACGATCTGCGGGAAGTAGAGCGTGGGGGCCATGTAGCCATGGTCGAGCAGCCGTTTCGCGACATCCTTGCCGGTCACACCGGTCGCCTCCTTGACGGGGCTCAGGCTCAGGGTGAACTCGTGCTTCACCACCTCGGCGGGTGCTCCATCCACAGGCATGGCGGGAATCTGTTCGGCCTGCTCGGGGGATGGGTTGAGAATTCGATGGCGCAGGTAGTTGGCATTCAGCACCGCGTGCTCGCTCATCTTCTCCAGGTCACGGCCATAGCGCCGATAGAACGCCCACGCCCGCACGACCGCGGCCGCATTCCCATGCCACTGCTGCACCTTCCCGATGCTGTGCTGAGGGTCTTCCCAGGTGTACGTCCAACCATCGATTCCACTTCCTGAGGGAGCCGCCTCCTGCTTCACCACGGGTTTCGGCAGGTAGGGAGCCAGATGTTCCTTCACCCCGATCGGGCCGCTTCCGGGACCGCCGCCGCCGTGCGGCTGGCTGAACGTCTTGTGCAGGTTGTAGTGCACCGCATCGAATCCCATCAGGCCGGGGTCGGTCTTGCCGAGGATGGCGTTGAAGTTGGCCCCGTCGTAGTACATCTGGCCGCCGGCGGCGTGCACGATGGCCGACGCCTCGGCGATGTCCGGCTCGAACACTCCCAGAGTGCTCGGATTGGTGACCATCATCGCACAGGTGTTCTCGCCGACGACGGAGCGCAGCGCGCCGAGGTCGAGGCGGCCGTCCGCACCGCTGGGAATCTCCACGACTGAGCAGCCGCACATGGTGGCGCTGGCGGGATTGGTCCCGTGGGCGGAGTCGGGGACGATCACCTCGGTACGCTCAGATTCACCAAGGGAGCGATGATACTCCTGGATGCAGCGGATGGCGGTGAACTCACCCTGGGCACCGGCGACGGGTTGCAGCGTCACCTGGTCCATCCCTGAGCAGTGAGCGAGCATCTCCTGCATCTCGAAGTAGATGGCCATCAACCCCTGAAGGTGTGACTCGGGCGCAAGTGGGTGGATGTCGTTCATGCCGGGCAACTGGACGATGCGCTCGTTGAGACGCGGGTTGTGTTTCATCGTGCACGAGCCGAGCGGATAGAATCCGGTGTCGATGCCGAAATTGCGCGTCGACAGCCAGGTGTAGTGGCGCACGAGTTCCGGCTCCGATGCTCTGGGCCAGCGTGGAAGGGCCTTGCGCCGCATACCCTCGGGGATGCACTCCCGGGCGGATTCTTCGTCGAGCAGAGGAGGTGGCTGCGCATAACCGGCGCCAGCGGCGCCCTTGAACTCGAACAGGTCGCTCATCCGTTCACCTCCGCGCACCAAGCCGTCAATCCATCGGCCAGGGCGATGATGTCAGATTCTGTGGTCTGATCCGTCGCCGTGATGAGCAGCCATGACTCGTCAGCGCCCTCGCCCATGATGTCCCGTAGGGCAAGACCACCGGTCACGCCACCCGCATCCAAGAAGGCGAGCGCATCAGCGGCTGGACCGGGAAGCACCACTGTGAACTCGTTGTAGTGAGCTGCATCGGGATGGAGCAGTTCGACGCCATCGATGGAGAGGACAGCATCCTTGGTCCGCGCGCAGGCGGCCACGTTACGCACAGACAGCCGCTCGAGTCCTTCGGGTCCGAGCAGCGCCATGTGCATCGCTCCCATCAGGGCGATGAGCGTCTCGTTGGAACAGATGTTGCTGGTCGCCTTGTGACGGCGGATGTGCTGCTCGCGCGTCGACAGGGTGAGCGTGAACGCCCTCCGTCCGGATTCGTCCCGCGTGAGCCCGACGATCCTCCCTGGCATCTGGCGGAGGTAGTGGTCGCGACAGGCGAACAGCCCGTAGATCGGCCCGCCACCGGTGGGGCCGATGCCGAAGCACTGCCCTTCGCCGACGACGATGTCCGCGCCCCAATCCCCAGGAGGTGCGATGACTCCGAGCGAACTCGGGTTGACTCCGACGATGAGCGCGGTGTCCTCGCCGAGGATGCCCTTCAGTTCGGCGAGACCGGGGTCGATGATGCCGAATGGATTGGGCTGCTCCACGTAGACTGCAGCACACCCCGCCGCCTCCTCGGCTGCCCCGAGATCGATGAGCCCATCACTTCCGCCCAGGAACCGCAACTCGATTCCCGCGCCCTGGATGTAGTTCTGGATGACCGACCGCCGGTTCTCGGGGGTCCATTCTGCGATGTAGATGACATCTGGTCGCGCTGCCTTGCGGCTGTGCACCCTGACTGCACAGGTGATCGCCTCCGCCGCCGCGGTCGAAGCGTCATACATGCTCACGTTGGCGACCGGCAGCGCCACCAATTCGCTGACCATCGTCTGGAACTCCCACATCGCCTGCAGCATCCCTTGGCTGACCTCGGGCTGGTACGGCGTGTAGGCGGTCAGGAACTCGCCGCGGGTCGCGAGCATCCCGACCATCGTCGGAACGTGATTCTGATAGAGACCGGCCCCGATGAAACTCGGCCGACTGGTCAAGGGGACGTTCTTGGAGAGCAACCTCTGCGCATCCGCCCAGATCTCCTCCTCCGACTGCGGGCCGGGAAGGTCGAGCGGCTCGGTTCTGCGCACAGACTCGGGGATGTCCGAGAACAGGTCGTCGATCGATGCCAGCCCTAGGGCATCGAGCAGTTCCTGCTCTCTGCCCAGATTCGGGAGTTGGTCAACCACCAGACGCACCCCGGGCGACTCCGTCGCCGCCGGGGGCGTGTCCAGTCGAGGTCATGAAGGTTGCAGCCCACGCCTTGACGTCAGAAAGGCGATCCCAGCAGGTGCAGTTTCCAACCCGCCTGTGCCACTGCGTCCACATCGAGCACCCTGCGGCCGTCGTAGAGCAACGGGTGGCGGGCCACTTCTGCAAGGGCTGCCCAGTCGAGGTCGCACACCTCGTCGTGAGCGGTGACGACGACCGCCATGTCAAAGCCCGCCGAATCGAACGGCGAGGCGAGCGGGGTAACGAGATCCGCAGGCAGTTCTGTGGGGTCCACGTACGGATCCCACACCTCGACCA
>CATMIM010000190.1 GCA_950068635.1 uncultured Candidatus Poseidoniales archaeon | reverse complement strand
GTAGTCGGGATCGAGGAAGTTGGTGCCCCAGCAGGTGTCTCCCGTAGCGCACCCGGTGGGCAGGATGGGGGTGGGCTGGGTGATTACTCGCTCCCAGTTGAAGGTGTCAACCGGATCCCCGGGGGTGAAACCATCTGCGCTGGTCTCGAAGTCGGCGTTGAATCCCTCGCTGGTGAGCGCCAGTTCGTCTTCAGTGGTCGTGAAGTCACAGTTGAAGATCTGGGTCTGGTGACATCCGGAGCTGCTGTAGGACAGCATGTTGTTGAAGCGAGCGTCCCAGATGTTGTTCTGCACCGTTGAATCGTAGGAACGATGGAACGCAAGGGTGGCGAAGTCGTTCTGCACCTCGACAGTCGCAGAGGTCACGGTCTCTCCTTCCGGTAGGATGATCCTACCCGTGTATGAGTCAAGATAACTTCCGGGATCTCGTAGTTCGACCTTCACTTCAGTCGCGGCGTTGGCGAAGGTGTTGACCGTGGCGGCGTGGACAACCGTGGTTGAGAAGATCATCACGGCGACGACCAGCAGGCTGCGTAGCGTCTTTCGGCGTTCATTCATTGTCATCATCCCATAAACCGCTACGCGGTTCGGCGTACGCAGCCTCATTTCGCATTTAACCCCGTTGGGCTTGCGCCCAACCCCAGTCAGCCATCCAGCGACGCTGTTTCCCTGTTTTCATGGCAGGAGAGCGCAAGATGGGTGAGTCCTCCCCGAGCATCCTCATTCCGAAGCAACCGCCCGATGTCAGCGACCGTCGTCGGGTGTGCTGGACCGAGCACATCACACATCTCCGGTCCCTCGCTGATGGTGAATGTTCCGAGCGAGCGCGCCTCATCGACGATCTCCTGTTTGTCCATGCCCAGCAACGGACGCAGCACGGGCCGGTCAGACGCCCGCTCGACCGCACCCATGTTCCCGAGTGTCTGGCTCGAAACCTGTCCGAGATTCTCGCCGGTCAGCAGATGGCTCGCTCCCACCTCGTCGGCGAGCAGACAAGCGATGGCGTTGAACAGCCGCTTCATGTGCACGAAGTAATCACGGTGGCACTCACCGTCCGTGAACAGGGCGAGAGTCTGCGCGACCGGGGCCACGCGCAGCGTCCCATCGATGCGTGCTCCCATTCCCTCCAATGGTCCGTCCTGGCCTCGCAGTCGCCGAAGAGCTTCGACGGTCTTCTCCTGAGCCTCCGGCCCGGTCACAGGTTCCTGACTGCAATGCAACGGAATCACCTCCCAGCCTGCCGAAACCATGCGCGCCACCGCCACTGGAGAGTCGATGCCTCCGGACACCAGCGCCACAGCTCGGCCGACCACCTCTCCAGCACCATTCTCGGCACTCATCAACAGCGCGACGGGTGACAACGGCATGAGCATTCTGCCGTGTCGATGAATGTGTGGCAGCACCACTGATTGATTCCGAGGGTTGATGAGGGAGCGTCAAGGCCCATTGACTGATGGATGAGCCGTACTCAACTGAACCGGTGGTCCTGCTGAACGAGGTGTTCCCACAGGACACCAACTCGCGCGGCACCCTGTTCGGCGGCCGCCTGCTGTCGATAATGGACACCGCCGCTGGCATCGTCTCAAGCAAGTTCGCCCACAAGCAGTTCGTGACCATATCGATCGACTCGCTCAAGTTCATGCGCCCCGCATGGAAGGGAGACCTGGTCGAGGTGACCTCGAGAGTCGTGTTCACATCGCGCACGACCACAGGCGTCTATGTCGTCGCCAGGCGCCTGACCCGTTCTGACTGGGAGCCGGAGGACATCTGCGCCGGCTTCTTCTTCATGGTCGCCGTCGATTCCGACATGCGCCCGACCCCGGTTCCGCAGCACGTACCCTCCACTCCTGAAGAGGAGGAGTTGTGGGCAGCTGCACAGGCAGCCCGCGACGAGATGATCCGAAGCGACTGATCAGGACATTCGCAGCGTGAGCGGATGGCCATAGGCCGCCAGCATCGCCCCCGCTCGTGGGTGCGCATACGTGCGTCTCGCGCCATATCGTCAGGGGAATCAACATAAGCGGACCGCAAACCTGTGCGTCTCGGGATGCACGCTGGACAAGGTACTGGGTAAGGTATAGCATAGAAGGGGGAGACTTTCTGGAACACGAATTATTCAATTCACTGAGGGTGGCCGGAATCGACGGTCGAATCAAGTGTGTTCTCAGTGAGCGGACGCTGCTGTTGGAACGGCGCGACGGCAAGGGGATGCGCATCGATCTGGACGCGATTCACCGCCTGCGCCACCATCACGTCGCCATCACCCCGCCACTGGTGACCATCATCGGGTTCGTCTCCCTGCTCGCCGGTGCTCGAGTGCTGGATGGAAGAGTGCAGCTCTATGCCCTCGGTCTGGGCGCGTTCGCCCTGCTCATCTGGTTGCTGGGAAGGCGCCCGGCATTGAGTATCGACACCCGTCAGGGCGACCGCCACATCCTGTATGGCCGCGACCACAAACTCCAGCGATTGTACATCATGCTCGATCGGATGGCTGATGGTGTCACTCTCGACCAAGCGCGTCTCGGACTGGACGAACTGATAGAACCGAACTACCCGACCATCGGGCGCATAGAGGATTTCCAGAAGAACATCGAGGCGGTCGCTGCCAGCGAGGCGGCCCTCGCCGAATTCGAGGAGCCGGACGAGGAGGACACACTCGAGAGCGCGCTGGCCCGGCTCTCCGACAAGCGCAGGCGGGCACTCGGTGACGAGCCCGTGCATGAGGCAGAGTTGCTCAGCGACGACGAGGTGCACCACGAGGCGAGCGCACCGCAACCGGTGGTGAACGACGGACATCCGGTGTTCGAGCGGGCAGCGGTCGCGCTCAGGGACCAGCGTACCACTCAGACAAACGAGATACCCCCACAGAGTAACTCGCAGCATGCTGACGGCTACGGAACGGTGACGGGCGCGGGAGATTACCAGGTTCCATGGCAGATCGGACAGGGTGGCTCGTCATCATCTCCGAGCAGCACGGATTCACTGTCACATGGAGGCACCCTGTTGGAGCAGTCACTCTCCGAAGCCAGAAACGCCGGACAGGAGGCGGGCTTCTCGTTCGGACAGGACGAGTTCGGGGGAGGTGGGATGTTCGCCGAGGGGGGGCTGTTCGACGCGGTCGACCAAGCCGAAGGGAACTCGGATCCCAGTTCGTTCTCCAGCAACCCTGAGCCCACTGCATCACCCACTTCCTCGTACCCGAGCCAGTCATTCCAACCGGCAGTTGGAGCACAGGCGCCCTCATCTCCCCACCCGAGCGCATGGCGGAACGAGCCAGCCGGAGCCACTTCGTACGCGATGATCACCTCCGCCTCTCCTCATCTTGGCGGACTCCCCGAGCCGAACCGCGACGCGCTGCGACCTGAATGCACACCCGGCGTGGTGGCGGTTGCGAGGTTGGCAGAGGGAGAATACAGGCCGCCCAAAGTACCGGGCGATGGTACCCAAGAACGGCATCCTACGCTCGGCGACCCCCTGGATGAGTATCCAACCCTACAGAGGTTGCGCGCCACGCGCACAGAATTCGAACGGTTGCGACTGAAGCCAGTCAGCCGACGGCCCAGTGAGCGCAGCGCCTTCGCCTCGATACGCGCCTGGATGAGCCCGCGGCTCAAGCAGATCGGGCGCGGTGGGAGGAAGGTGGGTCGTATTCTCAGAAGAGACCCAACAGATGGCTATCGCGATATCTACGGTGACGACGATGGCTTCG
>CATMIM010000189.1 GCA_950068635.1 uncultured Candidatus Poseidoniales archaeon | reverse complement strand
CGGGGACGGCAATCTCACGGGCATCTTCAGTTGAGGCGATGACCGAACACGCGTCGCCTTCAAATCGAAGTGTGTTCGAGCCCCACCCGATGAGGACCATTGCGGCGTTGGCGGTCCTGCTGCTGCTTTCCGTGAGTCTCGGTGGATGCGTGGGCGGCAGTTCGGACGTCGATGGAGATGAAACCTCAGTGCCCGACCCAGGGAATGACCCGACGGAACCTGAGGGAGACCTGGCGGGAGTGTGCCTCGGCAGCCACCAGAACCTGGCCCAGCACATCCACCCCTATCTCACGCTGAGCATCAACGGCACCTCATTCGGCGCTCCCACGGATCTCGGAATCGACACAGAGGTCTGCCCGGGGGCGATGCACGTGGTGCACACCCACGACAACACCAGCAAGCTGCACATCGAGACCAACGACCCTGTGGATGTCACAGTGGACGTGTTCTTCCGCATCTGGGGCATGCCGTTCGATTCCACCCGACTGGACAGGTATCACGTCAACGAGACCCACGAACTGGTGATGGAGGTCGACGGCGTCGTCAGCGACGAGTGGGGCGAACATGTGTTCCGTGACGGCGAACAGATCGAGATCATCTATCGTGAGCGGGCGTAGACAGCCCGGGACGGAGAAGCGGTTCGCAGTCGAGTGGTTGAAGAGCCACCGCGGCGAGCCGCGCCCACCCAGAGGGTTCCAGATGCGTCTGTTGAAGCGGTCGGATGAGGCGAAGCGCCTGCGCGTTGAGCATGAGGACGACCTGTGGACACTGGCCCAGTTGGGGCGGGCGGGAAGGCGTGCGGGAATGCTCTCCTGGAGAAGGGATGCTACCACCGGAACCCAGGAAGGAGGGCGGGCGAAGTCCGCGGAGCGCAAGCCGATGTGGATCGTGCTCGAGATCGAGACCTGCGAGTTCCATCCGTTCTCCGACCAGCTGCGGCTGCACGGCGTGATCACCGAGGCACCGGTCGACAAGGGTTCACACCACACTCACACGGTAGGCGTCGGTGACGATGTCGAACTCTCGATGGACGGCGGCTGGCCGCGGGAGGACGAACAACTGCTGCGCGAGGCCACGCGGGCGAGCGGGCGGGCGCGGGCGATGATCATCGTGGTCGAGAGCGACGAGGTGGTGCTGTTCGAGATCACCAACCACGGCATGCGGGACATCTCGCAGTTCACGCTCAGGGGGGGCGGCAAGCGCGAGGCGAAGCCGACGAAGGTGCGCGACGCCTTCCTGAAACAGGCCGCTGAGAAGAGCGCGCTGGTGCTCGGCGACGAACTGCCGATCGTCATCTGCGGTCCCGGGATGACCCGAGACCAGTTCGCCAGGCTGCTACGCGAAGCAGGATGTGCTCAGCGAACCCTCAACGTGGCCACCAGCATCGGTGGAAGGTCCGCCGCCAACGAGGTGCTGGCAAAGCAACTAGCCGACGAATTCCTCGGGGAGAGCGCCATCGCCAAGCAGGTGAGCGTGATCGAGGAGGCGCTGGCGCGCATCGCCACCAACGGTGCTGTCGCCTATGGCCCCGACCGGCTCACCGCTGCGCAGGAACTGGGAGCGATCGAGACATTGGTCATCGTCGCCGACATGCTCAGGGATGCCGAGGCGAACATCTCCGGCATCTCCTGGTCGACCTTCTCGGCAGGAGTGACCGAGGGCGGCGGAGAGCTGGTACAAGCGTCGACCGACCATGACTCGGGCAAGCAACTCGTCGGGATGGGCGGCGCGCTCGCCCTGCTGCGCTGGAAGATGGATGGTTGAGCCGTCCGGGTTCAGCCGAACGGGTCGTACCATGCGGAGACCGGGTCGTACCACTCACTGACAGGGTCATACCAAGACCGTGGTACTGGGCTGCTGTCGAGATGCTCCACGAACTGGGCGATGCCGCTGCCAGCGAACTCCTCGCTGCGGAAGCCGATGTTGAACTCCTTCCCACTCACGCCCCGCGTGAATTCGTCCGAGTCATAGGCGCGGCCGAACTGCGCTGCGGATACACCTTCGAGAGTGATATGGCTCCCTTCAGGTTGCGCACCGACAGGCTGCACGGCTGTGTCTGGGTTGTCCATGTACCTGGTCGCGAACTCGAGCCAAGCCACGCCCTTGGAGGTCGGCAGGAACGGGTCGAGACCTTCGGCCGTCTGCTGGGTGACCGACTGTTGGGTACTGACGGCGTGTGAGATGGTGAGCATGATCCCGAGTACGACCAGCACCACTGCGACGATGAACAACTCCCAGGTCCCGATTTGTGACGCGAGGTAGAAGACGACCATCGCGATCCATAGCAACTGATGGCCGGGGTTCTTCTGCTTCTCCTCCGCCATCGGTCTCCGCTGGCATCTCGCCCAATTGAACTTGCTGCGGCCGAGCGTTGATGCCGAATCACCGGTTCCCCCGCTGCATGGGTGGCTCGCCTGGCCGCGTCGTCTGCTTCGGTGAAGCGATGTTGCGACACTCCCCCGCTCCTGAGGGATGGACTGGAGAATCGGTCACTCTCACTGGCTCACCACACGCGGTGACACCCGGTGGTGCCGAATACAACGTGGCCTGTGCGCTCGCCCGACTCGGCAGGGAGGCGACGTGGGTGTCGGCCGTCCCTGAGGCAGGTGCCAGCGAGGTGCTGGAGCCGGCGAGAAGTGCGGGTGTGAACCTCGAACTGGTCGAATCCGCATACCCGCTGGGCACCTATCGCGTCATACCGGAGACGGCGACTGTCGAATACGACAGGTCCGAATCAGCCTTCGCCCACCTCGAGCCCGGCGCCATCGACTGGCGTGCGCGGCTCTCCGGCGCCCGTTGGCTGGTCGTCTCCGGGATCACACCCCTGTTGGGCGAAGGGCCACTCGCCAACTGGTCGGCGGCGCTCACCTTCGCGGAACTCGAAGGCACCCTGGTCGCACTCGACCTGAATCACCGCCCGCAACTCGGAAAGTTCGAGGAACTGTGGGCCAAGGTGGAGCCGCGACTGCGCCAGATGCACATGCTCGTGTTATCGCCTTCAGCGCTCGAGACCATGGCCGGCGAGGCGAGCGGGAGAGCCGTCGAAGAGCTGCGGAAACGCTGGAACCTGCCCTACGTCGCCTGCACGTGGAAACAGGACCTCGGTGACGGACGTCAGTCCAGATGGAGCGTGATGGCACATCCGCTCGGGGTTGCGTCGACCGAAACGCGCCCGGTCACCCACAGCCCGGTGGAATCTCTGGGAGGAGGCGATGCGTGGCTGGCAGGAGCCGTCGATGGACTCATCGGCGGCTTGGAAGCCGAGGCCGTCTGCCACCGCGGCGATCTGCTCGCAGCATTGACTCAAGCAACGTTCGGGGACCTCGGTGAGGTCACCCGGGAACAATTATCACGCTTGGAATCCATTGAAGGTCGGTGCGACGTCACCGGGACGGGGTGAGCAGGTGTCATTGGAGTGGACGCTCGAGCGCATCAAGCGGGCCGGTTTCATCGCGATCCTTCGTGGGAAGGACCCCACGGAACTGGTTCAGCGGGGGGTGGATCTGGCAGCCGCGGGCGCGCGAGTGATTGAAGTCACACTCGACAGCACCGATGCATCCTGGGTGTTCCAGATGCTCCGCGGGCAACTCGATGACGATGTCCTCATGGGTGTCGGCACAGTGATGCACGCCGAATCCGCACTTCCTTCCGCCGCTGAATGGGGAGCCCAGTTCGCCCTCTCACCCGTCCAACCAGAAGGCATGGTCGACCTCGCCCACGACCTCGGTG
>CATMIM010000188.1 GCA_950068635.1 uncultured Candidatus Poseidoniales archaeon | reverse complement strand
CGATCTCACCCTCGGACGACTCACCGCCGAATCCCTGTCTGGTAAGGCCAGGAATCCAGTTGGGTTGCGGGATGTTGATCTCACGCGTCGACTCGATGCTGACGATCTTCATCTGCCATGGAATGAACAGGCTCATCGCGTTCAGCGTGGTGGTCTTGCCGGACGCCGTTCCACCGACGAACAGCATCGAGATGCCCTGCTGGAAACAGATCCACATGTAGGCGACCATCAGGCTGGTCATGGTGCGGAAGGCGATGATGTCGCACGGCGAGAACGGGTCCTCACGGAAGCGCCTGATGCAGAAGGTCGAGCCGCGTGTCGATATCTCGTAGCCGAGCTTCATCACGATGCGGCTGCCATCCATCAGGGTGGCGTCGAGCAGCGGCTCGGCCACGGAGATGTGCTTGCCGCAGCGCTGGGCCAGCTTGATGACATAGGATTCCAATTCG
Organism: uncultured Candidatus Poseidoniales archaeon; assembly: GCA_950068635.1. Taxonomy (GTDB): domain Archaea; phylum Thermoplasmatota; class Poseidoniia; order Poseidoniales; family Thalassarchaeaceae; genus JAKUTA01. The sequence goes on along the minus strand of CATMIM010000188.1, from coordinate 3,285 downwards.
TGGTCGTCCGGCCATGCGATGGTAGTCTCGACCGACTCGAACTTACGATGGTAGGCGAAGATGGGGATGCCTACGCCATCGAGTGAGACGTCCTCCACGTTGGCGTCGTTCATCAGCACATCCATGCGGCCGTAGCCGATCAGGTCACGCTTCAGGTAGTAGAATATCTTCGAGCGGGACTTCTTGTTCACCCGCATGGAATACGACTTGATGATCTGGTCCATGGCGGCGCGCAGGTAAGCCACCGGGTCAGCATCGATCTCGGCGATGTCCGCGGTCAGCGAACGGACGAAGATGTCGAGAATCTCCTCGAACTGCTCCTGCTCCTTCTTCGTCAGGGGGGGCTCGATGACCTGGTAGAGGATGTTCAGAGTGCGCAGGTCACGCACGATTCGGGCGAAGGCGTGGGGAGGCAGAACCGGATATTTGTCCAGTTCCTCGTACTGCTTACGCTGCTGCTGACGCCGACGCCGTTGACGCTCGGGTCGTCCTCGCTTCTTCTTTCGTGCCATGGTTATACCTCCGGCCTAGCGTGTTGCGCACCCTTTCCACGTCGCTATAACCTTTGGTTATAGGAACCGGGCCGCGCTGACAGTAGATGACAACCGTATCTCGGTCAGTTCTCGAATGCTGCACGACCCCAGCGTCTGCTGAGCATCAACTGGAAGGCGAGCCCGAGAATGGTGATCGCCGCACTCACCAGCAGGATGCCCTTCAGTCCGCGAGCGGGGTCTGGATTGTCGTCCACCTCGACCAGTACCGCCGTCGTGGCGTTCAACCCCTGTTCGCGAACCTGCTCCCCCCAGTTCTCGTAGATGGTCATGTCACCTTGTGTGAACGACAGCAGGAACAGGCCGAGCAGGGGGACGATGGTACCGAGGTAGAACCAACCCATGATCGAGACATCGAAGATCGCCTTGTTGGGACGCAGCCCCATCAGGAAGGCGGTCAGGCTGACGATGTAGACGGAGTTCGCCAGCATCACGATGAGCGCCGCGGGCAGCGCCCACACCTGATCGAGCATCACCCCCATGGCGATCAGGAACAGCACTGAGATCCACGTCGTGATCAGGAAGTAGACGACCACTTTGGCGCGCAGCAGTTGTGGCACCGACACCGGCAGCCCGTTGAGGAAGTCGGGAGGGTCCATCCCGTTCAGCCACGAATAGAACTGGAAGCCGAAGAAACCGAGGAACGGCGCGTACGACAGCAGGTTGAACGGGATGGGGAAGGCGGCAAAGTCGACCAGCCAGGCCAGCAGAAGGAGGAACAGCAGCGGTACGGTGAACGAGACCAGCATCTTCACCAGCGTGCGACTTCGCCACAGGTCCACCAGATCCTTGGCGACGAGGATGCGCAGCGTCCCGCTGCCGAGGAACGGCAACCGACTGTGGATCGGACCGTAGAGCTCCGTCTTCGACGACACATGCACCTCGAAATCAGCCGGAACGAGGTGGGAGCCGATGAACGCCAGCCCGAACGCCAGCGGGAAGGCGATCAGCGGAACCCAGTGCGCGTGGGTGAACTGGTAGTGCATTCCGAGAATCAGCATCTGCAAGGGCAGCACCTCCAGAGCGAACAGCAGCGCGGTGCCGATCCCGACAGCAGGGATGGTCCACGTCCAGTGACCACCACGACTGAACAGCGCCGAGCCGAGGAACGAGAGCGCCAGCCCTTGGGCCAGGGTTGCGGTCAGAGCGAAGAACACCACCGGCAGCGAGGCCCATACGAGCGGGGTGGACAGCCCGGAGTATGATTCGAGCAGGATGCCCATCGCCATCCCCGCGACCGTCGGGGTGAGCAGCAGGAGGATGTAGTAGCAGACCTCCTTGACATAGTAGGCGAAGTAGTTGGTTGCGAGGTCGAGCGGCTGCATCGCCGGTGAGGCGAGCAGGTAGTTCTTGCCACCGGCGCGCTGGGAGACCATCACGCGGCCGATGAACGCGAACGAGCCCATCGAGAGGGCGAACATGAACATCCCTGCGTGCAGGAAGAACTTGAGCTGGTCCCAGGAGAACGCCTGCTGCTCGGAATCCGGGTCGATGAGCACCTCGCCGGTGAGGAAACGCAAGCCCACTGTGAGGATGAGTGAGAACAGCGCCAGCATCACGGGGAACATCAGGATGTTTCGCCTCTTGGCGAAGTCGACGTTCTGCCGCCACTCCTCGCGGAACATCATCCGGAAAGTGACACCGAACGCCTCTTTCAGTGCAGGAGGCTCCCTGTTCCCGAACCCCATGACGGCTCACTCCTCTTCGTCTGGAGAACCATCGGCGGCCACTTCGACCTGGGCGACTGACGCCCCGACCAAGCGAATGAACACGTCTTCGAGGGTCTCGTCCGGACTCTCCTTCAACTCCTCGATCGTGCCCGAAGCCAGCACATGCCCCTGATCGAGCACCGCCACTCGGGTGCACAGTCGCTCGGCCACTTCGAGGATGTGCGTGCACAGGAAGATCGTGCCACCATCGGCGATCATCTCCATCAGCAGTTCGCGGCACTTGCGTTGGTAGATCGGATCGAGATTGACGAACGGCTCGTCAAGGAAGAGCAGTTTCGGTTTGTGGATGAGCGCACCAGCGAGCATCACCTTCTGTCTCTGGCCCTTCGAGAGGTCCTTGCACATCGAGTCGCGCTTGTCGTTGATGCCGAACCAATCGAGCCAGTGTCGAACTTTTCCGTCGACGTCGTCAAGGCCGCGCAGACGGGCCACGAATTCGAGATACTCCGCCGCTGTGAGGTAAGACGGGGGTGACTCTGACTCTGGCACGATGCCCACGTTCGCCTTCACCTTGCGCGCGTCCTTGCCCACATCGACGCCGAGCACCCTGACCCCCCCGACTGTCGGCTGCAACTGTCCGGTGAGGAGCTTGATGAAGGTCGATTTCCCCGCCCCGTTGGGACCGAAAACACCGAAGAACTCACCGGAGGCGACCTTCACGTTCAGCGGATGCAGGGCGACGAAGTCACCGAACGCCTTGCCTAGGTCACGCGCTTCCACGAGCAGACCGTCATCCTCATCGCCCAATCGCCAAGACCCTCCTGAGGCTCCGTCCACCCACAGGATTGACTTAGCCTGAACGGTTGGTCAGTTGCCGGTCCATTCAGGGTCTGAGCGGTCGAGGAACGCTTGGACACCGATCTCCTTGTCCTCGGTGTCGAACAGGGCGCAGAACTCGTCCCGCTCGAAGCGCACACCCTCGGAGAGGGGTCGTTCGAGCGCGGCGCGCACCGCCCGTTTGGCGACGCGGATGGTGTGCGGCGACTTGCTGGCGAGGTTGCGGG
>CATMIM010000187.1 GCA_950068635.1 uncultured Candidatus Poseidoniales archaeon | reverse complement strand
CCCCACTCCATGCTCAAGTTCTCCAGATCGTCGATGTTCTCGGCTTCGAACCGAACCGTCACGTTCTCCTGCGCTGAGGTGTCGTCGAACACGTCGTAGTAATCCTGTTCTAGGGAGATGGTGATCTCGACAGATGGCTCTTCATCCGAACCCCCGGCGGCTGATACGACTGTCCATGGAACCGCGAGCAACAGCAGTCCCACCACGCATGTGAGGGCGCGCGCGCGCGCTGCGGACATGATGTTCATTCGTCTGCACTCGTATATCATTGATTTGCGCATCATCCTGAATCCGTAGCCGCGTTTGACCACCTATTGTGCCTTCGCCGGGCAGACTAACCCTTCAAATGGGGGACGCTGACGGCAGCACGAGGGAGCGCTGTGCAGGTCGTCGTGCTGGCTGGTGGATTCGGCACCCGGCTGCGTCCGTGGACCAACCACGTGGCGAAGCCGCTGCTTCCGCTGCTGGACCGCACTCTGCTCGAACGTGTGGTCGAATCGCTGCCCGACGGACTGGTGGACGAGGTGCTGGTGGCTGCGGGCTTCGGCATCGAGCAGATGCGGGAGCACTTCACTGAACTCGATACGCCATATCCAGTTCGCATCGTCGAGGAATTCGAGCCGCTCGGGACCGGTGGCGCGATCGCCAACTGCCGCGACCATCTGTCCGGCACGTTCTGCGTGATGAACGGCGACCTGCTGTCGAGCGTCAACGTCGCTGAAATGCTCGATTTCCACCGCTCGCAAGGCGGATTGGCGACCATCTCGCTGTGGGAGGTCGAGGACCCGACCCGCTTCGGGGTGTGCGACATCCGCGACGATGGAAGGATCCACCGCTTCCAGGAGAAGCCGTCGCTCGAGGAGGCGTGCAGCAACATGATCAACGCCGGATGCTACATCCTCGAACCGGAGATATTCGAGCGCATGCCCGCTGGCTTCCATTCGATGGAGCGCGACGTGTTCACGCCCATCGCCGCCGAGGGGCTGCTCAACGGGTTCGCCTTCGACGGCCACTTCGTGGATGCGGGCACACCCGAGTCGTGGCTCGAAGCGACGCAGATCTGTATCGCCCAACAGCGCTGGCAGAGCGGAGCGGCCAACGCGTCGGGTTCGTGGCTCGGACCAGATTCCATCGTGAGCGGCGAGGTGCAGGACAGCGCCATCGGAGAAGAAGCCGAAGTCATGGAGGGGGCGCGCGTGAGCGGAAGTTCACTGCTCAAGGGAGCGCGCATCGAAACTGATGCCGTGGTTCAGGATTGCCTCATAGGTGAATGGGCGACCATAGGGGAGGGAGCGCAGTTGAACGGCGTGGTCGTCGACTACCGAGTAACGGTGCCCGCAGGCCATGTGCAGACCGGTGGCACGTTCGAGGCCGATGAGTGATACGGCAGGTTCAACAATCCCCTTCAGGTGGACGTGATTCGATGAAACCGCTCATCGTTGTCAATTTCAAGACATACGAGTCGGCTCAGGGAGCCGCCGCGGAGGAACTCGCACGCGAGATGCAGGCCACGGAACAGGCCACCGGCGTGGCCGAATTCGTGGCGGTCGTATCCGCCTTCGACCTGGAATCGGTGTGGGAATCGGCCCCGGGACTGGCGGTCTGGACCCAGCATCTGGACCCGGTCGGCTGGGGTTCGCACACCGGCTGGCTCAACCCAGATACCGCCATCGCCCGCGGGGCACACGGCCCGATCATCAATCACGCCGAGCACAAGGTTCCACTCGAGCACGTCGAAGCGCTGTTGGCGCAGCTTCCCGATGGATTCTCGGTGTGCGCCTGCGCCGCCGACATCGACGAGGCCAGAGCCCTCGCAGCCCTGAATCCGACCATGATCGCCGTCGAGCCACCCGAACTCATCGGCGGTGACATCTCGGTCACGTCCGCCGACCCGGAGATCATCTCGGCTACGGTCGCCGCGGTGAAGGAGGTCAACCCGAACGTACGCGTGCTCTGTGGAGCGGGCGTGAAGAACGGTGCGGATGTCGCCGCAGCCATCGAACTCGGAGCAGAGGGAGTCCTGCTGGCGAGCGGAGTCACGAAGGCCTCCGACCCGGGGTATGTCCTGCTCGACCTCGTCTCAGGACTGTGACGCCGTCGGCGACAAACTCATTCCGATGTGACTGCACGCGCTGTCGATGGCCGACGACGACGGGTTCAACCCGCTGGAAGGCGTTGGTCTGATGGTGAAACTCGCCGTTCGGATACTGCAGGGACCGATGCGCTACGAGCGGTTGCCTCCTGGGACTTCACGCAGCGAGAAGGTCGCAGCGTTACGACCGATCGAGCGCGCCGCCATCTTTCGCTCTGCATTGTACGGGGTGTTCGCCGGCGGCATCGTGGTGCTGACAGCCTGGCTGCTGATTCCGTACGAGCCCGCCGCTGGAGAGCCATGGCAGGCAGATGTGCCTGTGTTCGTCTTCCTGCTGCTGGCCGGCGTCATCGCCACTGTACTCGAGATGATGTTGATCTATTACGACACGATGCGTTCGTCGCGAGCGGTAGCTGCTCGTCTGGGAATATCTCCGAATAATCTCCATGATGACAGTACTGAGGCTGCACTCGTCCTCTCGTTGATCCAGGCGGGCATCGAGGCACCCAACCCGAGGGGCCCTCGCTACGGAATCGACCCGCGTATCTACATCCCGCATTGGCGTCTGGTGTCCGCCTCGGTGTTATACAAACTGAAGGTCACAGCCACTCGCATTGTCGCCCGTGCGCTCTGGCGCCGTATTCTGTTCCGCCTGTTGGGCAGGTCCGCTGGTCGAGCGTCGATCGAAGCTGTGGCCATCCCTGTATTCGCCATCTGGAACGTCATCGTGGTTCGCTCGGTGATGCGCGAGGTGCGTGTTCGTGCGCTCGGCAAGGAAGCGGTCGATGAGTTGGAATCATACCTGTTTCCCCTCGGTTTCGCCGCCCTGCCGGAGGGTGTACGCCTCGCGTGCCTGCGCGCCGTGCGCTCACAGGTGACCCTGGTCGCCGACTTCCATCCGAACGTCTCGATGATGCTCGACCGGATGATCGCCGCGCATGGGTCCGATATGGTCGAGCAGGAGCAGCCGGAATGTCTGCTGGCAGCGTCGGTGCACGATCTACCAGCCGACGCCCGTCAGACCGTGCTGTTGACATTCGCTGCAACGTGTGCGCTCGACGGTCGCATCCGGCGCAAGCATCGCAGGAAGTTCAAGCAGTTGCTGGAGATCACAAAGCGTCCCGATCTCGCTGGCTCGCTCAACGTATTCCGGGATTATGTGAGGGATGGCACCCCTCTGGAATCACATGTCTGAAAGGACGAGCAGACGCTTGGCTCCTGGGCAAATCTCACGGTATCCGCAGCCGCGACAGATTCGTTTCTGGTCGGTGGTCGGCAGCAGTTCCAGTTCCGTGAACGGACCCGCCTTCCAACGCGCCTGCGACAGGGCGGCGAGGTCATGCTCGACGAGTGTACGCGATTCCCGCAACCATGTCTCAGAGCAGCGCTGGCGCCAGGAGAGCCAGCGATGGCCGCGCCAACCGAGCCGGTGGATGATGAATCTCGCAGGCTCCCGCGGCAGCCCGGGTTGCTCCATCGCCCACGCCAGCAGCATGCCCAACTCCAACCTCTGGGATTCCGAAGGTTCGCGACGACCGATCTGCGCCGAGATGCGCACCAGATGCCATGTACTGCCGCTGCGGGCGAGCAGGTCGGGAGAGTCCAGCACGAACGTCGTACTCTCCATTCCCAGCGGCCGAAAG
>CATMIM010000186.1 GCA_950068635.1 uncultured Candidatus Poseidoniales archaeon | reverse complement strand
GCTAGGCTTCTTCACCCTCATCACCTTCTGCTGTTCAGTGCCGATGTCGATCATCGGAGTCGTGCTGGGGCATGTCGGATACAGCAACTCGAAGGCCACCGGAACCGGGGGTGGAGAGGCCATCGCCGGCCTGATCCTGAACTGGATCCAGGTGGCCATCTTCGGCATACTCGTCGGCCTGATGGTCTTGGGCATAGGTGCCTTGGCTGCTGCAGCCGGATCTTGAGCCTGAGTTCAGGGTCGCGGAGGTGACTTCGACCAGTGCGGAGCCTTCCACTCGCTGATGCCGCGCACCCAGAGGCGAATGAGATCGTCGACGTTCACGGTCGACCACTCCATATGCGAGCGCAGAGCATTCGTGCAATCGCCTTGCGCCGCTCAGTTCGTTCTTGTTCCAGCACACGCAGACGCTGCGCGTGGTAATCTACCCACTCTTCCAACCAAACATCCATTTCAGTTCACCTCTACCATCTAGTGTAGTTAATACACTTGAAGCAGTGCTTGTATTTAGTGACGGAAGTGAGGAAGATTAAATCTAGGTGTAATGTCCACACCATGTGTGTCCGCCCACACTGGAGTGAGATGAATGCCTGATCCGCCGATGGTCCTGACCGCTGATGAGCTGGAGGAGATCCAGAACGCGATCACCGCCACCGAGGGAATGGGCACGCAGATTCGCACCCTGCTCGGTGAGCACGGCGATGACACGACCCATGGAGTGAACTGGGAGGTGGAAGCGGCGGTGGAGGCGCTCGAGGTGTTCGCGTCACGCTGGACGATCGAGATCCTGGCCACGCTCTACATCGCCGGCGAGCGGCGCTTCAACGAACTGCGGCGGCTGCTCATCGGCATCAGCAGCAGGACGCTGTCGGACAAGTTGACCGTGCTGCGCGAGGCCGGCCTCATCAACAGGATGGTCGTCGATGGCCCACCTGTCCGCGTCACCTACTGCCTGACCGCACACGGGAGACGCGCAGGCAGGCTGCTCTCTCCGCTGGTGGCATACATGAAGATCCACCACGGGTCGGTCACCGGAAAGGACTCGTGAGCGGGTTCACAGTCATCCTGTCCCTCGTTTGCACGACCCTCCCGCGTACGCTCGTGATACCAACACATTCAATTGGGAACTGCGCTGGAATGGAGGTTGATGGCCCTGCTACAGCAATGGCGCGAAAACCATCCCATGTTGGGTATCGGGGTGGTTGGCCTGACCGTCGGCATCGCCGGCATCGGTGCGTTCGCCAACTCCCTGCTCCCTTGGAACTGGGCTGTTCGCGGGGCTATCAGCGCGCCGCAGATCGCTGAGTGGGAGCACCCCCTCCGACGCCGAATCCTCGAAACCCTGGCGACCAACCCCGGCCTCTGTTACCGTCGGCTGCAGAGTCGATTGAACGCCGCCAACGGCACACTCAGACACCATCTGGACGTCCTGGTCTCACAGCGAACCCTGACCATCTTCCCCGTCAACGGTCGCTCATGCTACTACGCCGGAGCACCGAGCCAACTGGAGATCCTCAAGCATCTCGGTGTAGAGGACTCCCGCGCAGCCGAGTTGCTCCCGGTAGGTCTCTCACAGGTGCAGCGGGAGGTCGTGGCCCGTCTGGTCCGAGACCCGCTGCCGCAGAGCCAAGCCTCGATGTCGCGCGACCTCGGTCGCAGCCGCGCCTCGGTGAACAGCGCGGTGCAGGTGCTGCGTCGCCGGGGGATTCTCGCCAGCTCACGACTCGATCTCGCCTCCCACCTGCAAGGACTCAAGACAGGACGGCTCGACTACGAGTGGCTCGACGAATCCCCGCGCGCCTGCTGAACACTCGGTTCCGAGTTCGATTCTCCGCGGTTGCTCGCCGTGTGCGTTCGACGTTAGATGTAGGGCTGATTCACCTTCTCGCGACAGCAGGGCTTTGAGCCGTCGTCCGTCGGCCGCTCACTGATGCTCGACCTGCGCCTCGAGGAGCACCCTGCACCCACCGGCAGCCGTGACCCCGACATGCTGCTCGCCTGGCTGCTCGACTCGCTCGGATTGGTGCGGCGCAGGAACGAGGCTTGGGGAGATGAGGCGAACCAGAGGCCGCTGCAGCGTCTGCTGCGCGACCACCTGCTCGCCGATCCGGGTGCTGGCTGGGATGCAGCGACTCTGGCCGAAGATCTCGGCATCAGCGGCACCGCCCTGCACCACCACCTGAGCAGGCTGCACGGCTGCCGTCTGGTCGCCAGCACAGCGGGCGAGGATGGCTGGCGCCATCACTTCCTGCGCACCGGCTCGTTCACCGGCGCGCTCGACCTGCTGCGCAGGGAGGTGCGCGGCGTACTCGAGTTGCGGCTCGCTCCGCTGTCGGACTGGCGCACGGGAGGCGGCGGCCAAGAGGAGACTGCAGGACATGCGGACGTTCCTTTCCGTCTGCGCGTGCGCGAGCCATCACCATCTTCGGATGGTGTGGATGCCCGCACTGCACTGCTCGCGGACATCGGGATGTTCGGCGACCGGAGCGTGAAGACAGGGGAGGAGGTGCCGCTGGGGCGGCTCGTCTTCGACGGGCTGCTCAAGGCTGATTCGCCACTCTCACTCGATGAGGGAGCCAGCGAATGGAAGGTCACGCGCCCGAGACTCAAGCGAGCGCTCGACCGCTTCCGAGCTGCCGGAATGGCCACCCGCGCACCACGCCTCGACAGACTCACGGTGATCCTGTGGGATGCGATCTGCAGCCAGCACGGGCGGCGAGGTGAGGAATGGCTGTGCGGCAAGGGTGGATTCGGGCGCCTGCCGGCAGATGTCGCCGACTCCGTCCTGGTCGCGCTGGGCAAGGGAGTATTCGACTCCGATGCGTGCGCTGAACTGTTCCATACGGTGCCCGCCGAAGACCAGATGCTGCTGCTCAACCTGCTGGGAGGACGATTGCCATACGGATACCAACTGGTCGGCGACAGCGGAGCCGATGTGGCGTCTTCGGTCATCGGGCGGGTCGACCGGCTGTTCATCCGGATGATCCGGGTGGCAGGCTCTCTGGAGACGGCGTTGGCCAGCGACGCTCAGGCGTGAATCGCGTCCGACTCGCCAGCGAGGAATCGCTCGACGGCCTGACCCAGTTCGGCGGGATCGCGAAGGGAATGCAGGCTTCCGCGCAGCGCCTTTCCCCCACGCAGCCCCTTGGTGAACGAGAAGGCATGCCGCTTGCGATTCTTGCTGCCCTGTCCGGGATGCACCTCGTCATCGAGTTCGACATACCGTCGCCAGCACCACGCGCGCACCGAGCGACTCCGTTCGTGAGCATCCGCACCTGCGGGAATCCCCTCTTCCCACGGCGCCTGCACATCCGCCCATCCCAGATCTCGCTTGATCTCGTGGAACACGTGCGGCCGTCCAATCGCACCACGCCCGATCATCAGGCCTGCCGCACCCGTCACCTCCAGGCACGCTCGCGCGGACTTGGCGCCAACAACATCACCGTTGGCAACCGCTAATCCACCCAGTATCCCGCTGCCATAACCCGTATTCACTTCGAGTTTTAGTGAACGCAACCCCGATTCATTTCGCTCGTACTCTCTCAAGATCTCGGGAGTGCCATCACTCGACCCGTTGTCGACAAGGATGATCTCAACATCCTCGGCAATCAGGTCTTCACACTTTTCGATCAAAGTCGGCAAGCTCAATATCGATGACAATCCGAATACCGCCAAGCAATACAATGTGAGCAGCATTCCCACGATGATGGTTTTCAAGAGTGGTGAACTGGTTGGCAGAGTGGTTGGGGTGCA
>CATMIM010000185.1 GCA_950068635.1 uncultured Candidatus Poseidoniales archaeon | reverse complement strand
CCCGGTGATGTAGCCGCGCACGATGCACTCGATGGGCAACATCTCGGCCTTCCGGCAGAGCATGGTCCGCCCGGCCAGGTCGGCCGGCAGGGGGTCGGGGACACGACCGCCCAGAAGGCCCGTCACGTCGTCCAAGTCGATCGACAGCAGATGGCCGGGCACGACGTCAACCAGCAGGTCGAACCAGAACGCCGACATGGCCGTGAGCACCCGTCCCTTGTCCGGGATGGGTTCGGCCATGACGACGTCGAAGGCGGAGATCCGGTCGGATGTGACCATGAGGAGCAGGCCGTCGCCGGCGTCGAAGATGTCGCGGACCTTGCCCGAGTGCACGTGGGGGAGGTCAATGGCAGGTGTCAACGGGTGCTCCCGGACTAGGGCGGAAGGTCGGCGTCAGAGGATCGGTTCGGGATCGTATGCGGCCGCTGTCGGGCGGGCGGCGACCACCTCGGCGATGCGCAGGATGACAGCGTCAATCTGTTTCGCGGCGTTGCCCGCGAACACCGAGGGGTCGGCCAGGAGGTCGTCGAGGGCGGACCGGTCCCACGGCAGCCTGGGGTCTGCGGCGAGGCGGTCGATCAGGTCGGTCACGGCCACACCCTCTTCCCGTCGTGCCAGCGCCGCTGCCACGGCGTGTTCCCCTATGACCGCGTGGGCGGCTTCGCGACCCATCCCGGCCACCACCGCAGCCACCAGCACACGGGTTGTGGCTAGGAACGGCAGGTACTGGCGGAGCTCCCGCTCGACCACCGCGGGGTAGGCACCGAACTCGTCGAGCACCGTGAGGAACGTCTGGAACAGGCCGTCGATGGCCAGGAAGGCGTCGGGTAGAGCTACCCGTCGCACGACCGAGCAGCTCACGTCACCCTCGTTCCACTGGTCGCCGCCCATTCCAGCTCCTAGCCAGGTGGTGAACGGTGAGATCGGACCGATGATGTCGTCACTGCACATTCGCATGTCGTCTTCCGTGGGGTCAGTCGTGGCTCCCTCATACAGGACATCGTAGAGCATGGCACGGGACTCTGAACTGCCGTTGCGATAGAACATCTGCTGGACGCCGATGGAACCCGAGATCGGCACGATCGTCTTCAGGTGCTCGGACGGATTCTGCGCCGCCTCCCAGTTGGTGGTGCCGGCGTACGACTTGCCCATCAGGCCGACGTTGCCGTTGCTCCAATCCTGCTCGCCGAGCCAGTGGACCGCCGCCTGGATGCCGATCTGCTCTCCCAGCCCCTTGACATCCTGACAGTGGGTGGATTTCCCGGTCCCGAAGGTCGAGATCTGCGCCAGAGCGAAACCGTAGGGCACGAACTGCTCGAGCACCCACGCTCCCACACCGAAGTCGGGTACCGTGTTGGGATTCGAGTCATCGCCAGCACCGGGCACTCCTTCACCGCCGAAGTCGTAGTAGGGGTGGACTGTGGCGATCACCGGCACTTTGGTACCTTCTGGAACATCGGGCATCCAGATGGAGACGTGCATCAATGCCGGTTCGGGATAACCAGCATCCTGCTCCGATGCCGGCAGGTCGACCTCGACGAAGTACTCGGTCGGTCCACTCCAGTCGTAGGGGCCAGGTTCGGGCAGTTGGCTGCGCCATCCGGTCACATTGAGTCCCATGGCGTGACGTTGCTCCAGAGGAACCTCCCACCACTCCCAGTCTCCGAATCCGTCGCCGTCACCCGTGCTCTGGACACCCCAGATGCTGGCGAGCAGCATGAACAGAACGACGACGATGGCGGTCGCCCCGAGCGCTAGATTCAGCTGCAACTGTTCCCGTCGGCTATCGGCCGCATCCTCGACCAACTCCGCCTCGACCGCTTCGCCCACGTGCGCACGACTCATGGCTGTGCCATGAGTTTGACGCTGCTGTGTGAATCGAAATCATCCGATGCTGAGGTCCAGGACACAATGCCTGACATGAGGTGCATACCACTTGACCTTGACAAGGCGCTCCATCGTCACGGGCCTGCTGTCCATCTCGCGCAGTTCGTTCACGACGGAATCACCCCATGCCTCCTCATCGCCACCGGGCGCATTGCCATGAAGGTGCAGCCAGCCCCCCTCGGGCTTGAGCGCCGCGAGCGCCAGCGGCCAGCCATCCTGCGAGTTCGGGAGCAGCCCGAGCAGCACTCGGTCGCAGGAGCCGAGCGCATCGGCTGCCGAGCCGCCGTCGGCGAATGCGACCCTGTTGTCACCCCGATGCACGGTGCAGCGCTCGGCCACCCCGTTCGCATCGAGATTGTGTCTCAGCGCTTGAATCGCATCATCGGACCACTCGCAGGCGTGCACGTGCGCGGCGCCGGCGCGCAGCAGCAGCGGGAGCGTGTAGTAGCCGATGCCGGCGTAGAGGTCGAGCACGGTCTCCCCTGTGCAGGAGAGTTCGCCGACCCTGCCGCGCTCGGACAGGTTCCCTGCCGAGAACATCGATTTCGTGACATCGAAGGAGTAGTCGATGCCATGTTCGCGATGCGTGACCCAGCCATCCTCTCCCAGAAGCATCTCGACATCGGGCCGCCGCTCACCCCCGCTGATCTCGCCCTTGCGCGCCACTCTCTGGACCGCCAACGCACCCGCGACCGCGCCCCAGAGTTCAGCGCCCACTGCTTGCCATTCCTCCCCACAGAACGCATCCTTCGGCAACAGCACCAGATCGCCATGCAACTCCCAACCCGTGGGCAGGTCGGTTAGCATCCGCGCCACCTCTTCGCGCCCCGCCCCACTGCCTCGCAGCAACGTCTTAACCGCCTCTCCGAGGCGCCTGTGCGGGTCGTCTGCCCGAGTGAGCCGGGTTGTCGTGGACATGGGTGCTTCCGCGTGACCGACTACGGAGAACCAAATTAAGTGAGCAGAACTGGACTTACCACAGGTGGTGTGCAGGAAGATGGAATCACTTGGACACCGCCACCGCCCGCGCGCCCTCGCGCTCGTGGTTCTGCTGCTCGCTGCCACGCTTCTGGCCATGCCCGCCGCCGCTGATCCTTCACCCGGAGTTTCTGAGGTGACCAACGTCGTCTGTTCCACCTGGAATGACACCGACGGCATCTGCGACGACTACGACTTCGGCCACGACCTGACCTCGAGCCAGGAGTGGGTGCGCGGCCGCTACCTGTTCGATATGCAGAGCACCGACACGGTGGAGCTGACGTTGGAATGGGAGGTGCACGAATTCAACCGCAGCCAGCTGGGCCTGCAGGACATGGATCTGGGAGGCAATTACAGCATGATCACCAGCGGCGCTCCTGCTGACTACATCCGCAACTACCTCGTCATGCAGACGATCTTCAACATGAGTGTGCGCGACCTGATGCTGCAGGAGATATCCGACTCCGTCGTGGAGCTGGTGCGAGAGACTTACGGTGGCGAGGTCCATTCCATCGAAACCGACTATGTGGATCGGGTGACGATGAACAACGTCCAGATCGAATGCACCGAGGACCCTGACAGCGATTCAGCCGATGAACTCACCAACCTGCCGAACAACGCCTTCCAACCTCCCATCTGCCTGCGCACGACAGCCAACATACGCGTTGATCCCGACATGGCCGGATTCGGCAACGACTCGACACTGGATCTCGAACGGGCCTACCAAGGGCTGCTTGCCATGGGAAGTGCGGTCACCACCAACATGTCCCTGTTCTCCCCAGCAGGACATGAATCGACCTTCGAGGTGGATCCGCCCTCCTACGGTACGATCGAGTCGGTCAGCGGAGGCGGATCGACCCCTATTCGCCAGGATGGTCCGTTCCAGTACAAGATCGGCTCGTG
>CATMIM010000184.1 GCA_950068635.1 uncultured Candidatus Poseidoniales archaeon | reverse complement strand
AGGCATGGGTGGCACAGAGGTGCGCGACACCTGTCTGGTCGATGCCAACGGCAGGATGCTCGACCTGTTCTCCGTGTGGCATCTCGGCACTGAACTGCTGCTGATCGGCACTGAGGGTCGGGGAGAGACCCTGCGAGCTCACCTGGCTGATGCCGTCTCGTGGAAGGATGATGTGCAGGCGATCGATGCCGATGACGCCCTGCACCTGTTCACCCTGGTCGGTGAGGGTGCGGATGACGCCGTCTGTTCCCTGGTGGACGAACTGCCTGAATGCGGACGCTGGTCGATGGGCAAGTCCTGCTGGTGTGCACGACCCGTGCGTAACGGAGCAGCGGATTGCTGGGACATCGTCTGTCAGGCCGGCAGCCGGGATGATGTGCTCGCTCTGTTGGCCGGGAGCGGCGCGTCCGCATGCGATGAGCAGACGTGGCAGGAGGAGAGGGTCGCTCGCGGCTGGCTCGAAGGCGGGAGAGAGGTCGACGGCACGGTGATTCCGCTGGAACTCGACCTGTGGGATTCGGTTTCGTTCGACAAGGGCTGCTTCACCGGCCAGGAGATCCTGGCGCGTATGGAGAGCCGCGGTAAACTCGCCCGTACGCTCGTCGGCCTGAGTTGCAGCGCTGAGCCGCCTCTCGGGCGGCAGCGCACAGAGGCGGGTTCGGTCGTGGTCACCAGTTCCGTCGACCACTCGCGACTCGGCTGGATCGCCCTCGCCTTGGTTCGTCCGTCCTCCATCGAAGGTGATCGCAAGTTCAGCATGCAAGGCGATGCAGGACAGGTCGAGGCGGAGATCCGCGGCCTCCCGTTCCCCGGATGATCAATGTTCAGAGTTACGCTTGGGTTTCTCGGGCGGGAGGGTGATCACTCCCTCCTCGACGAGCGATGGAAGTGCCATCAGGTCCTCGAAGCGGATGTTGGCCTCGGGCGACTGCTCGGGGAAACTGTGGTCGTTGTCGACGAACTCCCGCAGAGAGCAGATGAAACGCAGGCTTAGGCTGCCGTCGCGGTCCCGTGTGTACGAATAGAGTTCTGGTTTCTCAAGTGCGATTATCTGCTCATGGAACACACCCCGGATGTGACCTGAGCGGCGGTTGGCGGCCCATTCGATCAGCGCGGCCACGATGGTGCAGGTGTAGATGACGACCATCATGCTGATGGCGAACAACACCGGCTCGTGCAGCCCCTCGCCGGGATTGGTGAGGGTCAGGAACACCTGTCTGCTCAACAGCAGCAGCAGGCCGACCCCGACGACGGAAGTCAACAGGTCCTGCATGATCGCCTCGAGTGGCAGCAGACGGCGTTTGGCGTTGTCAGCGAACGCCAGTGCGCTGTCGATGGCGACAGAGGTGATGATCGCCAGGCAGGCGAGAATCAGGTAGATTCCAGCTGCGAGAGCCAGGGCGAGTTTGTCTGGCAGGTGCAGGTAATGGACGACCAGATAGGCGAACAGGCCGAGGAACACCGTGGTTGGCATCCGATGCAACCCCTTGATCCATGCATCCCCCCCGTGCGCTCCGCGGTCGAGTTTCGGCACACCGATCAACTGCCACTGGGTGAACCGCTTGATGGTGCGCACTATTCCAGTCAGGCCGCCCTTGTCGATGAGGACCCACTCGGTCAACCTGAGCAGGGGCAGCAGCGGCAGAATGAGGAAGACGGCGACCACCGACAAGATCGGCCAGAGTATCATCGAGGGAAGCAGCAGGAAATGCAGCAGCCGCATGGGATAGAGTATGTCGCTCTCGATCCGGCCCTGCTCCTCGATGGTCAGACCTTTCCTGCGCCCCGCCTTGTCGAGCGATGGGCGGAACAACTCGAGTGGGTGTCCGTGGTTGAGGACACCTGCCACCATCTTGCGATATTCCCGGTGCTTCTTCTGTGGCAGGATGCGCTTGCGCCAGTAATGCTGTGCGGGGAAGGCGAACAGCATCGGAGCGACCAGCAGGCCGAGTACCAGCAGCAGGACCTCGGGGTCGTCCACATACTGCATGGGAGGTACCGTGACGCCTCGCGGTCATCAATGGGACGGTCCCCCAGCGAGGAGCCGTTCGAATCATCGGAGGATTCACTGAGTCGCAGCGTAGTTGTCGTTCACCGCATCCCAATCGACGACGTTCCACCAGGCGGCGAGGTAGTCAGCGCGACCCGGTCCGTATTTCTTGTAGTAGGCGTGTTCCCACACATCCACCCCGAGAATGGGCGTTCCACTGCCATCCATCAATGGGTTGTCCTGATTGGGACAGGAGGTGATGGCGAGCGTGCCATCTCCAGTCACCATGAGCCATGCCCAGCCGCTGCCGAAGCGGGTCATGCCGGCTTTGTTGAGGGCGGTCTGCATCTCCTCGAATGAACCGAAGGCGGCGTTGATGGCGTCGGCTACGGCACCGGAGGGGGGTCCGCCCCCGTCAGGGGACATGACATTCCAGAAGAAGCAGTGATTCCAGTAACCGCCACCGTTGTTGCGAACTGCCGCGTTGTCGTTGTGATCGCGCAGCAGTTTCTCAATCGACTTGTCGGCCATGTCGGTGTCGTCGATGGCGCCGTTCAGGTTCGCCGTGTAGGCGGCGTGGTGCTTGGTGTGGTGGATCTCCATCGTCAAGGCGTCGATATGAGGTTCAAGGGCATCGTATGCGTATCCAAGGGCTGGCAGTTCGAAGGTCATGTCTCTTCACGGGCATGCGAACGCTGTGGGATTGATGAATCCTCGCGCGGGCCGGTGTGACATTGTTGAGCAAACCTTGATTGAAGTCCGATGGTTGAGGGTATGACGTGGCTAGGATTGCTGTCACCGATGGGATGGCAGCCGCTGCCATCGCAATGCTCGAGCGGGAGGGGCACGAAGTCGTCCTCGAACACTACGAGGCCGACGCTCTGGTCAGCGGTGTACTCGCTGACTTCGATGCCGTGGTCGTGCGCAGCGCGACCAAGTTGACCGCTGCGGTGATCTCTGCAAGTTGTGGCGGATCCGGTGGGCTCAAACTCATCGGCAGGGCGGGTGTAGGAGTGGACAACATCGACCTGTCCGCGGCCACTGAGAACGGTGTGCTGGTGTTCAACACGCCTCGTTCATCGACGCAGAGCGTGGTGGAGCTGACGATCGGCCATCTGCTGGCGAGCGTGCGACACATCGGAGCGGGCACGCAAGGCCTCAGACAGGGGGAATGGCGCAAGTCTGGACTCAGGGGCACCGAGTTGTCGGGCAAGCGGCTCGGATTCATCGGGTTCGGCAGAATCGCCCAAGGAGTCGGCAGAGTGGCGATTGCGCTCGGCATGGAACTGCACGCCTTCGACCCCTACCTCAAGGCGAACATCGCACGCGACCACGGCTGCCAACTCCATTCATCCGTCGACGAGGTGTTCCGGCGCTGCACGCATATCACCGTGCATTGCAACCTCTCCGACGAGACCCACCATCTCGTCAACGCCAAACGCATCGGGCTGATGACGGGGAGAGGTGCGGATGGAATCGAGTGCGGGAACCATCTGGTGAACTGCGCCCGCGGCGGTATCGTAGATGAGAAGGCCGTCCTCGATGCGCTCGAATCAGGGCAGTTGGCGAGCGCGTCGCTCGACGTGTTCGAGAACGAGCCGACGACCGCGGATAACCGACTGCTGCTGCATCCTGGATTCCAAGGTACGCCGCACATCGGGGCAGCGACCTCCGAGGCGCAGGCGCGCATCGGCTTCGAGATGGCGGAACTGCTCATCGATTTCTTCTCGGGGAAAACTCCGAAGAGCGTCGTCAACAGGGATGTTCTCTGAGCAGCCCGGCAGTGAAGATCACTCGAGTTTGTGCATCGCCGCCAGCGATGG
>CATMIM010000183.1 GCA_950068635.1 uncultured Candidatus Poseidoniales archaeon | reverse complement strand
TGAAATCATCACCCAGGTGCTCGTCACAGATGTCGGCCATGATCATCCCGATGGCATCGATGCGATTCGGTTTCACACCGATGGTACGCCAGCCGATGCGCACGTCCTCGGGCTTCGCTTCGGGGGCTGAGGTTCCTTGCAGCCATTCGACCGTCGAGGTCGAGATCGACAACTCGTCAGCGATCTGCCTGTTGTTCAGGCCCTTCTCCCGCAGCCCTTGAACTGTGTCTCGAAGTTCATCCACGCTCAGTGCCATTCATCTGCGAACTGCTGACTTGTTCACTATGAACCCACCGGCTTACGCCGGTGCGCGAGGCATCGTCTGTCCCGCCTCAGAAGCGTCCCGTGCTGCCGAAACCGCCGCCGCCGCGGTCGGTCTGTCCGAGTTCGTCCTCGCTCACCTCGACGAACTCGACCTCCGGAATCCGGTTGATCACGAGTTGTGCGATGCGCTCCCCCGCCGGGATGGTGAACGAATCTCCCTCGCCGATCCAGGTGAGCAGCACCTGCAGCTCGCCGCGGTAGTCGGCGTCGATGGTGCCGGGGGCGTTGGGCAGGATCAAGCCTTTTCCAGCCAGCGACGAGCGGGCGCGCACCTGACCTTCGAAGCCTGCGGGGATGGCGACGATGAGCCCGGTCTGGACCCTGATGCTGGCCCCCTTGTGAACGGTGGTCTGCTCCACCGTCCTCAGGTCCCATCCAGCCGCCAGTTCGGAGCCACGAGTAGGCGCCTTGGCATCAGCATGGATGCGGGTGAAACGCACCTCCACCGGCTCGGACATCGAACAGTGCCAGCCCGCCGACCATCCTTGAGTTGTCGGTGGCCTTTTCAGCAGGGTGTGGGTGGGCCGCCTCGATGAGTGAGTTCGACTACGAGAAACTGCTCGACCGGGCGCGCAAGAACATCCCGCGGGAGATCTCCGGCGATGCCCGCTGGAAACTGCCCGAACCTGAGGTGCTCATCGAGGGTCAGCAGACGATCATCCGCAACTTCACGGAAGTGACGGACAAGATGGATCGCGACGCCAACCACGTCTACCAATTCCTGCAGAACGAGCTCGGAACATCAGGCATGCGAGAGGAGCACCGGGTGCTGTTGAAGGGGCGGATCCCCCCCAAGCGCATCAAGGAGAAGTTGACCAACTATGTGCGCATGTACATCCTGTGCGACCAGTGCAACGCCCCCGACACCCGCTTCCTCAAGGAGGACCGCACGACCCTGCTCAAGTGCCAGGCCTGTGGTGCCACACGTCCGGTCAAGATGTAGACTCACGAGCACTTAGAATCACGGTAGGTGGAACAATGCGAGTGATAAAGTTGAGTCATCGCGACCCCGAATTCGACTCTTGGGACGATTTGGTAAATTATTTCGAAAACAAACTTCCCAATATGATTGAACGTGACAGAGTCGGCAAATTTCGGTGTAAAAACAATGTTCGATGGGGCAAGCCGAGGCCCGGCGAGCCACTGCTCTTCACCTTTGATACTCGACTAGTCTATCTAGCGCTCTGCAAACTCGGTGCGCAGGAGAATTTCGACCAGTTCAAGGACGATTATGCACGTTTCTTTGTTATCGATTGTGATACGATCAGGCGGCCGCAATCGGAACTGTCACTCGATGAGTTGGAACAGCAGTTGAATGAGTTGACGCTTGATACACTCACTTTGCGTTCGCAAGGTTGGGACGATATCCCAGACACTACCACGCTTACTTCGTGGTTCAATAAACTCTAGATGACTCAGCGGTATCTTGAGTTCGCATATGGTCCCGAGGACACCCTTGCGCCAAAGGGCAAGATAATTGCGAGGTCGCGCTGTCGCCGTGGACATGCGAGCGAAGGCGTTGCTCATCGGCGTCCTGATGTTGTCAGCAGTTCTCTCTGGATGCTTTGGCGGGGACCAGCCTCCGCCACCACCACCCGAGGACCCCCCCATGCCAACCACCTTCGTCACCGGACCCGATGGCCTGCCCGTCGAAGTGCCACTGCTGAATCTCAGTTTCGTGTTCAGCGACGTTGGCGAGGACGGGGCCGAGCCGAGCATCGGCGTCACGTCCAGCGGTTGCATTTTCTTCATTGCATTTGAGAAGGTCATGCGTTCTTGTGATCATGGCGAATCATGGGAGGACGTGACTGGTCCATTATGCGCATTCCAGACCAATGACCCGTATGGGTGGGTCGACCCTGTGACGGATCGGATATTCAACGTGCAGATGCAGGGTCTGGAGACATCTTGGATATGCTGGAGCGATGATGATGGAGAAACCTGGCTGGGGAATTCACACGACTCTGGAACAACTCCGATAAATGATCACATCAAATTGGCATCGGGCCCTTGGACGAGCAGCGGATATGGTGTCGGCGGCCAATTCTCCCAGGCTTTCTATGACCAAGCCGTGTACTATTGTTACAACAAACTCCTCGGGATCTTCTGCTTCACCAGCTTTGATGGTGGTGCCACGTTTGACGCTGGTGGACAGATTTTCGGATTGGCCACCACCAATGGTGGACTGCATGGTGCCATCTCTTCTGCACCGGATGGCACAGTTTACGTGACTCCCAGAGTCGAAACGCCTACCGTCATCGTATCGAAGGACAATGGATTGACTTGGTTTGACCGATCCATGGGTGAGGATGTAGGTACGCCCTATCCACGCAAGAATTCGGAAGTCGCCACCGACACTGAATCCAATGCATACCACATCTGGACTGGAGCTGACGAAGGTGTCTACATGTCGATAAGCACAGATTCGGGCGAATCATGGGGGCAGGACAGCATTCGAATCAGCCCAGTCGAAATCATCTCGTCAGTGTTTCCGCAAGTTGATGCTGGCGACCCAGGAAGAATTGCAATTACTTACCTTGGGAGCAACAACGCGAGTGAATTGAACGAATCGGACATTGACGGTAGTCCATGGGATGGCAATGCCCACTATGCCAATGCAAACGTCAGCTACTACCTGTATGTCACCTACAGTTTGAATGCGCTCGACCCAAACCCCGTATTCCATACATTTCGGGCTTCAGCCGATCCTGTGCAGATTGGTAGCATTTGTCTCAACAGTGGGAATTGCCGTGACATTGGGGGTTCGAATCGAAACCTGCTTGATTTCAACGACCTACATATCGATCGTGAAGGCCGAATATACATCGCGTTCGCCGATGGCTGCACAGGTGATTGTGCCACTGGTAACAACTCCCAGCCTGAAGATTCCCGTAGTAGACGGGCTACACTGTGTTATCTTGGCAGCGGGCCGAGTCTCTACGAATCGATGGGTGATCTCGTCGAATTCAACTAGCATCCGGTCTGACAATTGGATTCGGATAAGTTGCAAAGGCAAACCCGATAGCATTCATTCACACACCAGCAGATATGCGACCTGCGACTGAGGTATTCTCGGATTGGGTCAAACTCGGCAAAGATTCGGGCATGGAGCACGGGCATGCGCCTGCTGTGAATGAAATTCTAGCAGCTGCGTTTGAGGAAATGAGTTTCGAAGAGTTTCGGGCAATCGATGCAGGTTGTGGAAACGGATGGGTCGTACGGATGCTGTCCTCAAAGGGAAACTGTGAATCCATTATCGGTGTCGATGGGTCTGCTGCGATGATTGATAGAGCAAATGAGATTGATTCAGATGGTACTTACATCTGTGCTGATTTACAATCTTGGTCACCCGCTGAACCTGTGGAATTGGTTCACTCCATGGAGGTTCTCTACTACCTGGACGAGATCCCTGCTTTTCTTGAATCGGTAAGACACAAGTGGTTGCAAAAAAACGGGATCTTCGCCTTTGGAATCGATCACTATCAAGAGAATGAAGCATGC
>CATMIM010000182.1 GCA_950068635.1 uncultured Candidatus Poseidoniales archaeon | reverse complement strand
CGCTTGGACGATCGTGGCAGTGTGCACCGGCTGGTGGCTGCCTCCACTCTGCAGGCCGGCCGTCTGATGGTCGAGATGGCACTCAGAGGTCGCGTCATCGAGTGGCGCTGGCAGGAACTCCGCGGGCGCAAGAAGAAGGTGCAGACAGGAGCGCTTGCAGAGTTGGACAAGATGATGACCGAACAGGCGCTGGATGCTGACGACATCATCTCTCAGCTGCATCGGGTGCTCACCAGCGGTCGGTTGATGCTCGCACCTGCTCTGCAACTCGATATGCTGGACTCGCTGGCTCGCTGTGATGTCCGTCTGCGGCGCAGCATCCACCCGCGCATCCAGTTCGAGCGCTTCCTGCACGAGACCGCCGCTGCGGGGATCCGGCACGGTATGGCGCTCACCTGAACTGCCACAAGCGTCATCACAGTCGGCAATGTCGGCGCAGCGGGCGCGTAGCATAGTCCGGATAATGCACTGGCTTCCTAAGCCGGGGACCGCGGGTTCGAATCCTGCCGCGCCCGCATTATCGCGGTGCCTCCTACGGAGGCATTCTGCGTCGCGTTTATGATGCAGCCATCAGTGGCGCGCCTCAATGGATGCTTGGGACGTGGTTGTCATCGGCGGGACCGTCGCCGGCATGCGCGCAGCCATCGCTGCGCATGACGCCGGTGCCTCGGTCGCCTTGTTCTCCGGCCGCGCTCATGGTTCTGATGCTGGCGCAGCCGACACCGGTGGCTTGGCGGCTTCAGTCGGAGAAGCAACCTCGAGGGCTCACAGGGACGACACGATCCGTGCTGGGGGGTGGCTGTCCGATCAGGACGTGGCCGCCGCCCGAACCTCTGCCGCCTTCGGGGAACTGGCACAACTAGAGCGCTGGGGTCTGGTGCTGCGCAGGGATGGTGCGTCGCTCCCGCTGCTCCAACAACTCCCCGGCCACAGCGAACCACGCGTGGCATCAACTGGTGACAGCACTGGTAGAGAACTGCACCAACTGCTCGAGGAGCAGTGCATCAAGCGGGGCATTCCTCGCAGGGTGGACATGCAGGCGGTCAGTCTGGCCATGCAGGACGGTTCTGCGTGTGGCGCGGTGTTCTTCGATGTTCAGGATGGTGAACTGGTCAGCGTGCAGGCGAAGACCGTGATTCTCGCCAGCGACGGTTTCCAGTCTGCGTGGAACGGCGACGGGGTCGGAGATGGCACCGGAGCCTGGCTGGCACTGGGGGCCAACATCGCTCTGCGCGACATGGAGTTCAGCGCGTGCAACCCGCTCAACGTGGAGACGGTCGACCTGTCGCTCCCGCTCACCCTCATCGACGATGGTGCCAAGGTGAGGCTCGCTTCGGGAGGCGATGTCGAGTTCGAGGCGGATTCAGGTCTTGACGCCGCATCACAACTGATCCTCTCGGGAGGTGAGTTGTGCGTGCTCGACGCCCGCGTGCTCAAGCGGACCAGCAGGATGTGGTATTCCGATACTGCCGAACGGGTCCAGAGCCGCTGTGGTCTGGCGCTGGACGCCGACGTGCTGCCGCTCGCCCCGCGCGTCGAGTTGACCATCGGCGGAGTGCCCACGGATGGCACGGGGAAGGTCACCTCAGGCGAAGGACCGGTGGAGGGCCTGTTCGCTGCCGGAGGATGCTGCAACTCGGGATTCCACGGCGCCGACATCGTTGCTGGCAACCATCTGCTGGATTCGCTCGTGGGTGGTGCGGTAGCCGGCGCCTCCGCTGCGACGGCGGCGGCGGCCTCGGTCGGCTTCGGCTCCCCGGACGCAGTGAGGGCGGAACTGTCGGCGGCTGGAGAGAAGGTGGCCCATCTGCTGCACGGAGCAGACGAGGGAGCGCTCACCCGGGCGGCGGGGGCGTTCCAGCTGGCGAGCGTGATGAGCGAATTCATGGGGCTCGAGCGAGATGCGGCTTCACTGGAAGCAGCGGCGGCGCGCATCTCCGAGATCAGCGCCGGCGGTCTGCAACTCTCTGATTCGAATCCGGTGATGAACACGGAGTTGGTCGAAGTGCTTCGTCTGGAGGGACTGCTGAAGTTGTCCGCGGCGGCCGTGGCAAGTGCCCTGCACCGCGCGGAGTCCCGTGGCAGCCACCAGCGCAGCGACCATCCGGAGCGCGATGATGCCGATCATCTGCAGCACACACTCGTCGATTCCTCCGGCAACGTCAGCGATTCTCCGGTGAATCAGGGCTCTGGCGATGACTGGCTGCTGGCGCCATCCGAGTGATGTCACACAGGTCGCAACATAGTCAAGCAGCGGCTGTCTGGGTCAGCCCGTGCGCATCTTTCCTCTGCTCTTGGTGCTGGTGCTCCTGTCCTCCAGCCTGGCCGGCTGCTTCGATAACGACCCACCTGCGGAGTGTGACGGTGTGGATGAGGGATTCGTGGTCAGTGAGTTGGTTTCAGACGTCAACAGGATGACGACGGCCAATGTGCGTATGGGTGACCTCGACGGGGACGGCCGACTGGATATCCTATCGACTCAACCCCTGAACGGTTGGGTCTCCTGGACCCGCTGTGATACCGACGGCTGTACTGAGGAGATCCTCTCCGTGGGCCTCACCGCGCCCGTGCGCGCGCAGGTGGTGGACCTCGACCAGGATGGCAGCAATGACCTGCTCGTCGCCGACATCGGCATCCTGCCCCCGTCTGACGATCTGGCCGGCAGCGTGGTGCTGCTGCGCCGCGATGCCGAGGGCAACTTCAGCAGCGAGACGCTGCACTCCGGCATCGGCCGCGTCGCCTGCGCCGAGGCCGCGGACCTGGACGGCGACGGCGACCTCGACATCGTCGTGTGCGAGTTCGGCAACCTGAACGGCAGCGTGCTCTGGCTGGAGCAGGAGGACAACGGCAGCTTCTCACCGCACGAGATCGATGCTCGTCCCGGCGCGATCCACGCCTTCCCGTTCGATGCCGATGACGACGGCGATCTCGACCTGGCGGTATCCCTGTCCCAACTCTCAGAAGAGGTGAACCTCTACCGCAATGACGGCGAGGGTAACTTCACTCTTGAGACGCTGATGAAGTCCGACAACACCTGGTTCGGCATGTCGGGACTCGAGGTGTACGACCTTGACGGGGATGGAGATGATGACATCATCTACACCAATGGAGACACCCTCGACATGGACCTTCCAGAGGAGCAGTATCCGCATGATGTGCACGGAGCAGCGTGGTTGGAGAACGACGGCACAGGCCAGTTCACGCAGCACGAACTAGCGCGCGTGTGGGGCGCATACACGGCCAAACCGTTCGATGCCGATGGTGACGGAGACATCGATCTGGTGATTGGCACACTGCAGTTCGATCTTGTCTATCCAGGGGTGCATCAGATAGATCTGGTGCTCTTGGAGAACGTCGGTGATCTCACCTTCGTCCGCCACGACCTGCGCAACTCACAGCGTTACATGATCACCTTCGACGTTGGGGACATCGACGGCGATGGCGAGGCTGATCTGGTTGGGGGGAGTCACACGATGGGCAACGCCGGAAACGCGCATCGGCTGGTGGAGCTCTCGTGGCAACCAGAGTTGGTGTGGTGTGAGTGATGTGGTGAGATGGATCCGAGCCTGTTCACGAAGATAATCGACGGGGAGATTCCCGCGTCGTTCGTCGCCAAGGGAGACACATGGGTCGCCTTCCTGGACATCTTCCCCAGACGTCCCGGACACACTCTTGTCATTCCCATCGAGCAGAAGCAGTACATCGCTGAGCTATCTCCTGAGAGCATGGCGGGTCTGATGGAGGAGGGTGTGGACCGTCTCCACTTCGCGTGGGGAGGGCCGATTGGTGGCTCGCTACCCCACTACTACCGGGTCCACGGAGGCGACTTCCTCGTGG
>CATMIM010000181.1 GCA_950068635.1 uncultured Candidatus Poseidoniales archaeon | reverse complement strand
TGGTCGTGGTGATAGGCGACGAGCACGTTCAGCGCTACCAGCGCCAGCAGCAGCAGTCCGAGTGTGGTGGCATCGATCGGGAAGATGCCCCACAACTCCCAGTGGTGGAGGTCGATCGTCAGCCCGTAGAGCAGTTTCATCGTGATGATCACCCAGGTGACTCCGAGGATGTGCATGCCCGGATCGGGGACCCAACGCTCCCCCAGCCAGAAGCCGAACAGGGCGAGTCCCAGCAGAGAGAACATCCCGACCAGCGGGGGGATTCCGTCGTAGGTCCCAAGGATGAATCCGACCGCTGAATAGACGACGATCATCGAGACCATCAGGCCCCAGTGCAGCCGTTTCTCACCAGTGGTGGCGAACTCCGTGATGGTGTCCATCTCCGGCGGCAGCCTCACCGTGCCGTCCCGCTGGACATCCCCGGGCCGTGGCCCGTCCGCGAACGGGTCGAACACCTCGCCCATGGCGACATCCTCCGCCGCCTCCTCCTGCTGTGCAGTCTCTGGGGGTGCCGCTGGCTCCTCGGTCGCCTCATCGAGTCCGTCGTCACCGAGGAAGCTGGCGAGGTCGATGCCGCCTTGCAGGCGGAACTTCCGCTCGCGGATGACCTCGTCTTCGGACGGCTCGGACCCGTCGCTCATTGAGGCGGGGAGGGGTCAGACTGCCATTAACAAGTGGCCGGCTCGAACCCCAGCCCGAACGCGATTCTCGTGGGGCTGGGGCGCTGACGAGGAGGGGGCATGGCACAGATCCACGTTCATGCCGATGCATTCTAAGAGGGGGCGCGCACGGCGGGCTTCATGACACTCGCCGCTGCGGCGGGTTCAGGGGCTGGAATCGTGGCCGGACTCGAGGCGCACGGAGTGATTCCGGGCGGCGAAGTCCACTGGAATCTCGAAGCGCCTGAACTGATCGGCATGGCTGCCGCCGCAGGTGAAGGTGTGCTGTCAGCACATGGGGTGCTCGTCACCCGCACAGGAAGCCGGACGGGTCGCTCACCGAATGACCGCTTCATCGTGCGCGAACCTGCGACAGAGGACGATGTGTGGTGGGGTGACGTGAACATGCCGACGACCTACGAGGTGTTCGAGCGGATGCGTGCGCAGGTGCAGGCACACCTGTCGAATCGTGACCGCCTGTTCGTGCAGGATCTGTTCGCAGGCGCCGACCCCGACGAGCGGCTTGCCATCCGTGTGGTGACGGAGAACGCCTGGCATGCCGCGTTCGCCGAGAACATGTTCATCCGACCGACAGATGATCGGGGCGAGTCCCACATCCCCGAGTTCACCGTGCTGCACGCACCGCACTTCGAGGCGGACGACGAGCCCGGTCTGAACTCGGAGGCGTTCGTCATCATCTGCTTCTCACAGAGGCAGGTGATCATCGGTGGCATGCGTTATGCCGGGGAGATGAAGAAATGCATTTTCAGCGTGATGAACCACCTGCTTCCCGGTAGGGGGCACCTCGGGATGCACTGCTCCGCGAACGTTGGACAGGAAGGAGATTGTGCAGTTTTCTTCGGACTCTCCGGAACGGGGAAGACCACCCTCTCAGCTGACCCGAACAGGCCATTGATCGGGGATGACGAGCATGGCTGGAACGAGGCAGGCGTGTTCAACTTCGAAGGGGGCTGCTACGCCAAGATGATCGATCTCTCTGCAGAGGACGAGCCGGAGATCTTCGCCACGACGCGCATGCGAGGTACCATACTCGAGAACGTCATCCTCGGTGCAGATGGAGTCCCTGATCTCCACGACGTCTCGCTCACTCAGAACACACGCGGTTCCTACCCGCTCACCTCGATCGAGAATCGTGTGCACGACTCCCGCGGAGGACACGCACGCAACGTCGTCTTCCTCACCTGTGACGCCTTCGGGGTGCTGCCACCCATCTCGCGACTGACACCCGAACAGGCCGCCTACCACTTCATCTCCGGATACACCGCCAAGGTTGCGGGCACAGAGATCGGAATCGTCGAGCCGAGCGCCACCTTCTCCGCCTGCTTCGGCGCGCCGTTCATGCCGAGGCACCCCTCGGTATACGCCGACCTGTTGACGCGTAAGGTCGCCGAGCAGGACGCCTCCTGCTGGTTGCTGAACACAGGCTGGATCGCCGGTGGATACGGCAACAGCGCCCGAATCAAGATACGTTGGACGCGGGCGTTGCTGAACGCCGCACTCGACGGTACGCTCGACGATGCCGAATGGGCGATGGACGAGCGGTTCGGGTTCGAGATCCCGCGCTCCTGTCCGGGTGTGCCCGACGACATCCTCGATCCCAAGAGAACCTGGGATGATGAGTCCGAATACGATGCAATGGCCGACAAGTTGGCGCTGATGTTCGCCAGCAACTTCGACAAGTTCGCCGCCGGCTGCAGCGACGAGGTGCTAGCGGCGGCACCCACACCCCTCGGATGAGGTGCAGACCGGCTGCAAAACCTTAGTGCGGAACCGACGCGTGCCCCGCACATGGATTGCACAGCAGCCGCCCTTTTCCCTTCGCTCGAGGATGGTGACGGTGTCCCGCTGATGCCTTCTGGAGAACCAGCGTGGGTGCTGCTGGACAAGGAACGTGAAGATGGGTTGGCCGCGCAGTTGACGGCGCTGTTGGCCGAACTGGGCTCGCGGGTGCCTGATGCTCTGGCCGAGGGGGTCAGCGTCGACGAGACCGGCGGGGCGGTGCACATCTGCGATGGTGTGTCAATCTCCGAGTGCGTGAGAATCGAAGGGCCGTGTTACGTGGGGACGGGGGCGGAACTGCGCCACGCCGCCTACCTGCGCGGTGACTCATGGATCTGCGCTGAGGCCGTGGTCGGACATGCGACCGAGGTGAAACACTCGGTGCTGCTTCCGGGCGCCAAGGCGCCGCACTTCAACTACGTCGGAGATTCCCTGCTGGGTGGGGACGTCAACCTGGGGGCCGGGGTGAAACTGTCGAATCTCCGCAATGACGGGCGCAACGTGCTCGTCCGCGGATTGGGTGATCCGGTCGACTCGGGATTGCGCAAGTTCGGGGCGATCCTCGGAGAGGGCACTGGGCTCGGCTGCAACGCGGTCACCAATCCGGGTGTCGTGCTCGGCATGCGCTGCAACGTCTGGCCCAATGTCACGGTCTCGGGAGCTCACCCCGCCGGCTCGGTGCTCAGGGAGTGACGAGATGAGCCGGCCGAGATTGCACGGCACGGACGGTATCCGCGGGAAGGTGGTCGACTCCATCCACTCTGAGAATCCAATTGAAAATCTGATTCTGCAACGGGAATTATCAGCATCTGTGATGCGCATCGCAGGCAAAGCGACCGGGCTGGTTCTCGGCGAGCATGGGGCTGATCTGGAGCACCCGCTACCGGATGGTCACATTCCGCTGGTGGTGGTCGGCTGGGACCGTCGGCCGCGCAACGCTGAGTTGGTGGACGCACTCGAACAAGGACTGGTCGAGGGAGGCTGCAGGGTGCAGAGAGTAGGGGAGGTGCCCACTCCGGGGTTGCACCACTGTCTGCTCGAAGCCGACGCCGATGGCGGAATGATGGTGACCGCCAGCCACAACCCTGCGTCCGACTCGGGAGTCAAACTGTTCGATCGCCACGGATACAAGTCGATGCCGGCATTGGAGGACCGCATCTCCGAGGTCGCATGGGACCTGACTGCTGATGCGAGTGACACCGGAGAGGACGGCGGTGGTGCAGCCGGGCAGACCCTGGACGGAATCGATGGTCAGCGAGCCTACCGGATGGGACTGAAACGCAGGCTCGAACTGTTCGAGCAGATGTTCGGCATGGATTTCAAGGCCTGCGATTGGTCCGACGTGGTCGCCCCGATCGGACTTCTGCTCGATAGCAGCGGCGGAGCTGCGACCGACTGGCTGGCCGCGGGCGTCTCCCAGCGCGGG
>CATMIM010000180.1 GCA_950068635.1 uncultured Candidatus Poseidoniales archaeon | reverse complement strand
CTTCAGCAGGGAATCGATCCACGCCGATGGTGGTGCGATGCGTTCGTTGATGCTGTCGCGGATGTTTCGCTGTTGATCCACCCGCTTCCGCCGGTCGCGCAGTTCCTTCAGCAGTTTGCCTCGCTCGCGGCTGATGCCGCTGCTCTTGCCGACAGCCTCACGCAGCAACTGGACGGTGGAAATGAGGGCCTTGCGCTCGGACTGCAGAGAATCGTGCTGCTGCTCGGTCGCCCGCAAACTGGTGCGATGCCGCGCCAGTCGCTCTCGAACGACGTGTGACTCGATACCATCGAGGTCATCGAACAGGTTGGAATCTTGTCGGCGCCCTTTTTTCCCGCCCCCGCTACCACCACGGCGACCTCGGCCGCGGCCCTGTCCGCCACCACGGCCTCGTCCGCCGCCCGAGCCGCCGCCCGAGCCGCCGCGCGTTCGCTTCTTGTCACCCTCGCCGCTCATTCCTCTTCGCCTCCAGCATCCGGACGAGCCCGGTCAGCCTGACGAGCCATGGAGGAGTGCCCTCCAGCAGCGACCTTGGCTCCTGGAGCGAGCAAGTCGCCGGTGTTGTCTCCAATTTCGTTGAAGCCATGCTTGAGCCTGTGGTTCCAGTAGGAGATGGCTTCGTCGGACTGAGCCATCAGGGAACGGGCGCGATTCAGCTGGCGCATCGACTCGCGCAGCACGTGGCGCGTCTCCTCGAAGCGAGTGTGTTCGTCTTCACTCTGGGCAGCGAGGTCGGTCATCTCGGTGTGGCATTCCTGTGCCTCGTCCAACAACGTCTTGTGCCTCTCCCACCCATCGCGGTAATCCTTGAGTTCAGGATTCTTTGCTAGATTCTGTTCGACCCATTCCTGGTGGCGCCGCAACAGTTGACGCATTTCGCCGATCATCTTCCGCTCAGTCTCCAGATCGAGTGCCTGCCTCTGCAATCTGTCATCAAGTTCAGAGATGCGCTCGTCGAGCTTCTCCTTCGCCCATGCAGGGTCGGGGTTGCGCATTTTCCCCTCGCCGAGCAGTTTCTCACGCGTCTCAGCCAGTTGGGCCCTCAGCCCCCTTGCTTCGACCTGACAGGCGTTCCGTCGCTGCTTCAGCTCGCGTACGCGCGACGTGGTGCGGTCCCGCGCGAGGCGGTTCTCCTCGACAAGAGGTTTCAGGTAGTCGACCTCGACTTTTCGTTGCTCGATCACCGCGGGAAGCTGCTCGCGGAGTTCGATTCTCCGGGCGACGATTTTCTCCGCCACCTCTTCGGGGGCGAGCGCTACGATCTGCTCAAGTTCCATGGTCCGGCCGCTCGACCCGCGGATTTCGCATAAAGGTTGGGCGTTCACCCACATTGGAGTCGGCAAGGTATGTGAACCCCTCAAGGGCTCAACGAGGTGGATGTACACCAGTTCGCGCGCCCGTGCCATCGCTCTGCTGTTGTTCGCGGCAGTCCTGCTGCCGCTGCTTCCAACGGTCGGCGCGAGCGGCGGCGGGCTGCTGATCGAGGTGGCGACGGTTTCAGTCGATGGAGACGGGGAGATCGGAGTCGGCGACGTGACTGTCAACTTCACGGTTGTAGAGAGCTCCGGAGCCGCCGCCAATGGAACTGTGACAGCCACTCTCACCACCATCTCGTCCAACGAACTCGGTAATTCGACGGTGACATTGAACCTGAGCGCTGATGGCAGCCAGCCGGTGAGCGTGACGTTCATCGCCGTACCGCCGGGGCAGCATCAGTTGCAATTGCTGCTGGCAGGTGATGTAGGCGCCGCGAACTCCAGCCACACAGGCGACTACAATCAGTTGGTCACCCGCCTCTTCCCTCACGACGTGAGCATCGAACCGGTCGGCCAATGGACGACAACCCCGCTGTCAGGTGGGGTGCCGAGCGGGAACCAGAGTGTGCGCGACGGCGATGGGTTGCAGGTGACGGTTCCGGTGGTCAACTCAGGCGAGGTCGCATGGAGCGGATCTTGGGAGGCAGTCGATGGCTCAGGAGCCAGCGTAGCGGGTGGGAACGTGAGCATCAACGGAACGGGTGTGGCGCAGATGGAGTTCAGCACGGGCCAGTTGTCCGAGGGTCAGTATCAACTTACGGTTTCGCTGCTCGCTGTCGGCGACGCGGATCCCGGTGATGATTCCCGCACACTCACCGTTCAGGTGGGTCCACCACCGCTGGCGCGGCTGCAGTTGACGGCTGATTCGGGGCGGTCGGACGATGCTGGGATCGGTGAGTCTGCCGAATGGAACGTCACTCTCGGAAACGACGGCGAGGTCGATTGGAGTGGCGACCTCGTGTGCTCGTTCCCATCGTCATCACAGACTGTGTTCACGGAACAAATGCAAATCGCTGCCAACTCCTCGCTGAGCCGCTCGTTTTCATTCACCGCCAGACCCGGAAACCTCTCCTGTGGTGTCAGCGGAGGCCAGCGCATCCACACCGACTCGTCGACCACCTTCCTGCACCAATACAACATGCAGGCCGCCCACTTCAGCCCTGCTGGAAGCGCCGGCATCACCATCTCTGGTTCTCCGTTCCATTTCGGCGATTCAGCCAGTGCCAGCGCGCTGGTCCACAATGGTGGTGATCTGGCGGGGAATGCCCGACTGCGCCTTCAGGATGGTGGCACGACCTCCGATGGCGGCACCCGATCGTTCGACCTGGGGCACAGCCTCCAGTTGACGGCGGAGTTGAACCTGAGTTCGGGGGCCGGCCAGCGCAACATCAGTTGGGTCGTGCTCAGCGAGGATGGCTTGGTCGATGAGGAGTTGAGCGGAACGATCGAGTTGAACGTGCTCCCCAGTCAGGTGCTGGACATAGCGCTCGACCCACCGACCTGGACCGGCGCTGACGGATTGGATGCCAAAGTGAGCCTCACACTGTCGCCGGGCCGCAGCCGCACAGTTGAACTGGTGGCTGGATACGATTCCGGCTCTGACTCGTTCGAGGTGCTGCGCACCACGATATCACTGGAATCTGGACAGCGCACATTGGACGTGGAATTCGGATCACCCGGCAGCTCAGACACAGTATGGGCGCAGGTCACCACGCTGGGCTGGACAGCATCGGGGGCGTCCACACTGCAGGATTCTCGTCCGGTGAGCGCGCCAACCGTCGACTTGAGCGCCGTCCTCGGTGGCTCGACGCCCGCTGTCCCCGCGGCTGCCAGCGCGGTGAGTGTCGGGTACACCCTGACGAATTCCGGCGATGATGTGATCCAAGAAGGAGTTCTGACCTTGCTGGTGGCTGGAACGCACGAGATCCTCTGGACCGGGGAAGCACCCTCAGTCGCTGTCGGCGACAGTCACACAGGTTCGATCGAGTTGAACTCTTGGCCTAGTGGATCGCTGGTGGATCTGGAACTCGAGTGGGTCGCTGGCGGTGTGTCCTCTGTCACGCGGAAGTCATTCCCCTCATCGAGCTCGTCACTCGCCCAGTCGTTCGATGTCCCATGGGCCACTCTACTCGTCGGCGCGGTTGCAGGGCTGATGTTAGCCATCTCCGCCCGCTACGTCCTTCTCTGGCGCCAGCAGGACCCACAGGAGCGCACCGCCCGCCGGGCTGCGCGGCGGCAGGCGCGCGAGAAGGCGCGTGCTCGAGTGCGCGCCAAGAAGACTGAATCCGCCCCTGTGAATAAACGGGAGGTCGAATGTCCTGCCTGCGGTCAGCATCTTCGCGTCCCCGCCGCTTACGACGGCTCCGCCCGCTGCCCATCCTGCACCCATACATTCGCTGTCGAGCCGGAACCCGAGCCGGAACCCGT
This sequence comes from uncultured Candidatus Poseidoniales archaeon, assembly GCA_950068635.1. Lineage (GTDB taxonomy): Archaea > Thermoplasmatota > Poseidoniia > Poseidoniales > Thalassarchaeaceae > JAKUTA01. Next base: position 173 of record CATMIM010000180.1, on the reverse strand, counting down.
GCCTGAACCCGAACCCGAGCCTGAACCCGAGCCTGAACCGGAGCCTGAACCGGAGCCTGAACCGGTATCGGAGGCGGAGGCGGCACCCAAGCCGAAGAGGGCGACCGCGCAGAGGTCCGAACGCCCGAGCGTTGAACAGCGGGATGGTGAATGGTTCGCTCGCTCCGCCAGCG
>CATMIM010000179.1 GCA_950068635.1 uncultured Candidatus Poseidoniales archaeon | reverse complement strand
GAAATCGAATCACCGAGCAGCAGCGAACAGCGTTTGGGGAACATCCCGATGCGGTAGTTCGTGGCCTGCCCATCTCCTCGGTAGGAGACTATGGTGATCTTCAGCGGCACTGTGGTGATGCCATCGATTGCCATCGGGAATCCGTAGAGGTTCAGGTCATGCTGGATGGCTCCTGAGAACCGGTCGCCGCCATCCCAGATCTTCTTGTCCATCATGTCGATCTCGTCCTGCTGCCAGGTCATCGGATGGTTCGGGTTGTGCAGTTTCTCCAGGTCTACCTCATTGAACCCGTCATGCGGATTGTCAGAGGTGTCACCGTAGGTCACTGGGAGCCATGCGAACGCCCCGAAGATGATGAACAGACAGACCATGAACACGACATTCCATCGCTTAAGATTCCGATTCCGCTTCAACGACTTCGACTGTTCGCGCCGGTCGAGTTCACGCTGCCGCGACAGATTGCGCTCAGCGAGTTGCGAGAACGCTCCCTCTCCGTCCCCTTCCTTTCCAGGTGGCCCGGACGAACGACGCTTCGGGGGGCCGCGACCAGATGGACCTGAGGACATCGACTTCGGCGGGCCGCTCGGTCCGCTGGGCGGTCCTGAGGGACCGGGTTGCATGGCCCCCGGCAGACAGGTTGAACCTTTCAAGCCGCCGACCCGCTTCGCGGGTGCGTGAGGTCGTCATCGTAGGGATTCGAGTTGGTTCTGGCACGCGACGGCACACCAAGGTCTCAAAAATGGGACCGGGCACGCACCCGGCGATGACGATGCGGCTGGCCATACTTTCGCGCGGCCTCAGGCTCTACAGCACACAGCGTTTGATGGAAGAGGCGGCGGCGCGCGGATGCAGCGTCGAAGTACTGGATCCGTTGCAGCTCAGCATCACGGTGGGCAACGAGGATGTGCGCATCCTCAACGAAGGTTGGCCGGTCGAAGTAGACGCGGTGCTCCCGCGCATCGGCTACTCGATCACCCGGCACGGCGTGGCTCTGGTGCGTCAGTTCGAGCGTCAGGGAGTCTACGTCGCCAACAGCAGCAAGGGCATCACACAGAGCCGTGACAAGCTGAACGCGGGCCAACTGCTCAGCCACAACAAAATTCCGATTCCGACCACCTGTTACGTGCGTACGTGGCAGGATGTGGAGCGAGCCATACGAATGATCGGCGGGATGCCGGTGGTGATCAAGGTGAACGAGGGCACCCAGGGAAGCGGTGTCCATCTCATCCACTCCAGAGAGCAGGCGGAGCAGAAGACCTACAAGATGCTCTCAGAGGGCCACGACGTGCTGGTGCAGCAGTACATCGAGGAGAGTCATGGGAGTGACGTGCGCGTGCTGGTCGTCGGCGGCCAGGCGGTCGCCGCGATGCGCCGTCGGGCACGCGGCAGCGAATTCCGCAGCAACTTCCATCTCAACGGAATAGTCGAGGCGGTCAACCTGACACCGGAATACATCGATATCGCCTGCAGGGCAGCGCGGCTGCTCGATCTGGACATCGCCGGAGTAGACCTGCTCGAGTCCGACGCGGGCCCCCTCGTGCTCGAGGTGAACTCGTCACCGGGATTGGAGGGCATCGAACGGGCATCTGGAGTCAACGTCGCCGGGGCGATCATCGAGCACCTGATGCAGAACCACGCGTTCAGCCAGGTCGAACTCGACCAGTTGCTGCGCAGCAAGCCGAACCATGGTGTGCTGAGCCTCTCTGTCAACCGCCATCCGAGCCTTTCGGGACGACAGATCGGAGATGTGTTCCAAGACCCTTCCGAGCAGGTCGTGTTCGCCATCGCCCGCGAGGGAATGCATGTCTGGAGGCCGCGGCGCACGTTCGTGCTGCGCGCCGGTGACGAGTTGGTGTGCTATGGTGAGTTCAGTCGAATCCGCGAACTGCTGAGTCCATGGATACAAGTGGAATCCGAGACATCCGCGGAACCAACATTCGACCCGTTCGACGATAGCCGCGACGAGGTCCCCAGCTGGTGAGTCAGGACACCGTTCGCGTTCGGCACATCAGCGAACGCTCTGCGTTGGACGGATAATCCCGCGTCATCCGGGAAGCATTGATAGTCATGCATTCTGAAGCCGTGTTCCCCGGTAGGGGATGGGATAGCCCCGCGTGGCTGAAAGCGCGGTCGAAGAAGAAGGTTCGAGATGACAGAACAGGAAAACGGTGGGACGCCGCCTTGGGCGGCTGCGGTCAGGCAAGGCCAGCAGAACCACCGTTTCGATGATTCGATCGTTGGCCATCCGCCCACCGTACCTTCACGTGTCCAGAGGCTCGCGAGCCTGCCGTGGCTGGAAAGTTGGATGCAGCAGTTGAAGTCAGAGAACAAGAGCGAGCACACCGTTCGCTCCTATCTCATCTCGGCTAAAGGGCTGGCCTCGGCCACGCTGGCCGGCGAGCCGGAACTGTCCGATTCCGCCATCGAGCACATGAACGTGCAGATCATGCACAATCGCATCGATCCCAACAACGGACGCATCGACGTCTGGGTGCAATCGCTCAGCAACCTCGCGCCATCGACCGTACACGCCCGCCTGGCAGGCGCGACCCATCTGCTCAAGTGGCTGGGATACCACATGCCCGACCACATCGTCCGCCCCAAGAAGGGGAAACATCTCCCCCGACCATTGGAGCCTGACGAACTCGCTCGACTGCGCGTGGTGGCGCAGAGGTCCGAGAATCCACTGGCGAACGTGGTGGTCACCGTGCTGCTGCAGACCGGGCTGCGCGTGAGTGAGTTGTGCGCGCTCGACGACCGTGACGTCAACGTGCACACCCTGTCAGCACGGGTTTCCTCAGGGAAGGGGGACAAGGACAGGATAGTGATGTTCTCTCAACCGGGTGCGGATGTGATAGGATGCTGGCGCAGGCACAGGAACGGCAGGCGCACCTGCGACCCCGACGCCTTCCTCGTCAACTCGCGCGGAAACCGACTCACCTCACGCAATGTGCAGAAACTGATGGACAAGCTGGCCGACGACTCGGACATACCTCGTTCACGACTCTCCCCGCACACGCTGCGACACAACTTCGCCACCGGACTGCTGAACGGGGGAGCCGACATCGTCTCCATCCAGAAGTTGATGGGGCACACGAACATCACTGCGACACGAGTCTATCTCGATATCACCGACCCGACGCTGCGCGAGGTCTACAACCGGGCGCAGGCGAACGAACTGCTCGAGCATATCAGTCGCGAAGAGGAGGAGACTGACGCGGACCTCGACGGCGCCAAGATTGCTGAGACCCAGCCTGATCCAGCAGGTCACTTGTGATTCTTCTTTCCTGGGCGCTTCTTGAGTTGCTTCGGACCTGTCCAGTCCTTCTTGGGCGTCACCGCATTGCCAGAGTGATCAGGAATCGGGCAGTGTTTGCCTGAACGACAGCGGGAGCAGTTCTCCTTCGAGGGGAGTTCGACCACCTTGCGCAGACGCCCGTACTTCCGCCTCGGCATGACGGTTCACAGGGTGAACCACTCGATGAAGATGGCGCACACCCGCTGGCTCATCCAGAGGTGAACTCCCTCACCCATGCATATTCCTCGACTGTCTCGGGATTCTGGCCGTTCACCCACAGTTGGTGGAACTTCGCCTTGCGCTTCGCATCATCGGAGCCGCCCTCGGACTTCACCGCCTCGTGAATCAACTTCGCCTTGGAATCGTCAGCTTCGATGTGTTCGGCGGCAGCCGATCTTGCTGTGGTGTCACGGATCTTCTTCGCCTTGCTCTTGCCAGCGGCATCACCGGCGCGAACGAGTTTGACCTGCGCGATGCCTGCTCGCTTCGCCGCATCAGCCGCTTCCACCTCCGCCTTGCGCTTGGCCGCGGCTATCGCCTGGCGCTGCGCCCATCTCTCGGCTGCGGCCTTCTCCTCAGCCCGGCGCTTACGGGTGGCAGCCGCCTTCCTGGCAGAGGCCTTGCGCTTCTCCTTCGCATCGGCC
>CATMIM010000178.1 GCA_950068635.1 uncultured Candidatus Poseidoniales archaeon | reverse complement strand
CAGCCAGATGACGATCGAGTCCCACCACACCAGCCCATCGAAAGTGCGCTCGGCGTGGATGATGATGCCAACAAGGGCGGCGACTGAGATTCCCATCATCAGCAGGCCGAAACGACGGGCGGCCTCCAGGCTCACCTGGCCGGACGGAATCGGCCGATCAGGGCGGTTGATGCGATCCGCTTCGAGGTCGTTGACATCGTTCAAGGTGTTCCAGCCGGCCATGAAGCCGGCGACGCTCAGCGCGTGCAGCAGGACAGCGTGCAGGGCAGCGCTCTCGGAGAAGTCAATGACGAGCAAGGCGCCAGCGGGCACAGCCAGTGTCCCCATCAGGACGTTGATGCCTCGCGGCAGACGCCAGTAGTCAACAACTCGCATCGTGTGCGCCCAGACACATTCAGATTATCATCGCTCGCATCATGCACTGGCGAGACTCGGATCGCTGTCGAGCGAGTCCGAAGCCAACGCCCAGACACAGACCGTGTAACGTCCGCCGCGGAAGAAGTCGCGCACGTGGCCGACCTTGCTGAAGCGGCGGGCCTTGGCGAGGATGTTCCCCACCTGGTTCATCGTCGCGCCCCAGCTGAAGCGCTCGTTCAGGTGGTCGAAGATCTCGACCGTGTTGCAGCGTCCGTTCTCCTGCAGGTAGACACGCACCGCTTCTCGCAGTCGCTTCGTGCGGGCCATCAGGCGACCCCCTTCAAGTCGGTCGCCCGCTCGTGCAGGCGCCTCCAGTCAGGTCGTCGTCGCTCTTCGAAGGAGACAGGCCCCCAATCGAGTTCGACGCCGATCCTGCCGTCATCGCTCGCGAGCCGCACCAGTCCCGACTGGGTGCGCACCCTCGCTGTTCCGCTGGGCCGCAGGCTGGAGAACGGGGTCTCCCGCCCTGCTGGCACCAGTTCAATCCCATCTTTCCTCATCGTCGAGGTTCCGTTCATGGCCAGATGCATCGTCCGGGGTGATATGAAGCGAAGGCGCGCAGAGTAGAACTGAAAGTGAATGTGAAAACCGAGACGCAGCACGATTACCAGTGAAAGTGAATCTATCTCGTATCATGTACGGCCATCCTGTTGAAATACCGAGGCCGGGTCGCCGCCCCTGCCGCTGGTGTGGTGTAGTTCGGTCCATCATGACGGACTCTCGATCCGTCGACCCGGGTTCAAATCCCGGCATCAGCATCAGAGCAGTGCCGTGTTTGACTCCCACTTCACCACAAGGAACCCTGACATAGCAGGGGTAACAATGATGTTGCGCGACCCACGGTCGCGGTGCAGTTCAGGTGGTCCTTTGGTAGTGCAGGTGGAACTCGGGGAGTCGGAGCTGGGAGAGTTATCCCGCTGTTGCAAAGGCATCTCGGGTTTGATTGACTGGTTGGATTCACTCAATCGCCGTCCCGGACTGCAGGAACTGGACGAGCATCTCCGCGACCTACCTGTGAACGTCGTTGAACTCCGCAAGCATCTGGGTTATGCTGAGGACGGCTATCAGCGCAACGTGCTGAAGAAGAACGAGCACTACGAACTGGTCGCCATCTGCTGGAACCCCGGCCAATCCACGCCGATCCACGACCACATCGGGAGCGACTGCGCCTTCCTCATCGTCGATGGCGTGTCGACCGAGACCGTTTACGAACTCGACGAACAGGGTCGTGCTCGGCCGACCGGAGAGCGTACGTACGAGTGCGGCGAGGTGTGCGCATCAGCGGAGCAGGACATCCATCGAGTCACGAATCGAGAGGATGGCGCGCTCATCAACCTGCACGTCTACACCCCACCGCTCAGCGGCTTTGGAATCTACCAACCTGCTGAGTAAGGTCGAAGAAACCACCACTGGCTCAGAGGGGTGGCTCACCTTGTCGGAAGTCATGTGCCGGTTGTTGCTGCACGGCCGGCTGCTCCATCATTCCGGTTGCAGGGTGCATCGCTGTAGCTGGCGGCGGGGTCTTCATGGTCAATCCCAATATGAGGCCGATGATTGCAATGAATCCACCACAACCACAGCACGCGCTGCCTCCGATGGTTCCAAGGATCAACGCGCCAAATCCTCCTACAAGTAGTTCTAGGAACGGGTCATCATAAGTGACCGACACCGTGGCATTGGACTCGAATTCCAATGTGCCTGAATAGCAGGCAAGGCAAGCTCGACCAATCTTGACGTATCCCCTTTCCCTGAGATCATGATTCTGGTTTCCCTCATCTGCCACGCACCCATCATGGAAGTCAATGACCTCGTAGTAGAATCCACCATCGTATTCTTCGCTCCAATCAGTATTCACTGCTGGATGTTGCGTGATGGTGATATTGGTGTCATCACAGACATCCCATATCCCATTCTCGTCTTCGTCGACATACTCGCCCTCCACCCAGAATGTGACCCCGACATCTCCTTCTCCATCGTTATCTTCAATCTCAATGGTGCCCGATGTTGCGTTCTCAACGGAAAATCCGTAATCTTCCAATCCTGAGAGGTCTCCCACACCCTTTCCAACACCGAGAACCATCATGGCGACACCTAGGATCAATATGACCAGCCCGAGTGGAATCATGATCTTGCCAGAAATGTGCATGAGTTCCTCCACGCACGTGCGGGAGATAACCGTTCTCTGGGCGCGGCTCAGCAGTCAACGCCTGCTTCGCGCAGCATCTGTTCAAGGCGGGTCAGGCCGAGGTCGACATTGTCGTAGGGAGGCCCGAAAGAGAAGCGCACCCACTGTTCGAACGGTTTGCCACTTCTTTTCCCGCCAGGGTTGACATCGAAGAAATTGCCAGGCACTGTCATCACCTGTCTGTCGAGCGCCTTCCAGAAGAAGTCGATTCCCGTGTTGAATCCATCAGGGAGTCCGTCGACGCACGCCCAGATGTAGAAGGTCGCATCTCCGCCAAGGCAGCGGATCCCCATTCCCTCCAGACGGTCGCGCATCATGTTCCGCTTGCGAACGAACTCCGCCCGCAATGCCGTGGTCTCCTGGTCGGCGTAGCTCGGCTCCAGCGCGTTGAGCGCCATCCTCTGGGTCACCATGCTGGGCCCGCCATCGATCGCGCTGGCCGCCCGACCGAGAGTCTCGATCATCTCTGGCGGCCCTAGCACCCAGCCGACGCGCCATCCGGGATAGCGGAACGACTTGGTCAGGCCATCGATGCACAGGATCGGGTCGAGGTTCGGGTCGTCCACGAACTCAGTTCCAGAGACCGGGCCGGTGGCGGGGTCGTCGCCGTCGTAGATGAAGTGGGAATAGAACTCGTCTAGCACGAGCGCGCAGCCGGTGTCGCGCGCGGTTGCGCAGTATGCGGCGAGAGTCTCTCCTTGGATGACATGGCCGGTGGGGTTGCACGGGTTAGAGACGATGTACGCGTCGAGGTTCTGTTCACGCACGGCAGCGTCGAACTCCGCAGCCGGAATCGAGAAGTTGTTCTCTGCCAGTGTCGGGATCAGAATTGGTTCCACGCGCGATTCTGCGTAATCCATCATGTCCTGGTAGGCGGTGTAATCTGGAACCTGATATCCTAACCTTCCCTGCAGCGCGCCGAACACCCGCGAGAGCATCAACCGTCCACCTTGGGCGATGCCGACGTTCTCCTTGGTGTACTGCTTCTTCCCCTGCCGGTAGAGTCGGTTGTAGTGGTCCGCCACCGCCTGACGCATCTCGTCGGTGCCGTTGATCGGACCGTATGCCTGGTCCTCTGGTTCGATGGTCACGCTGCGGATGCGCTCCGGTGCTCCGGGCATCTCGCCGATCTCAGGTTGTCCCTGTCCCAGATTGCACCAGTCGGGGTTGCCGTTCCAGAACCCTCGCTTGACCGCCTCCGCGACCACCCAGATGACACCCATGTAGGGGACATCGCGAAAGTGGCCACCCCGCTCGGTCATGACGGTGAGTCAAGAGCCGCCTAAATCAGCGAATCGGAAGGCCGTTGTGGCCGTCCTGGCGGTGTCAGCGAGGGCTCCGCGCGCTCG
>CATMIM010000177.1 GCA_950068635.1 uncultured Candidatus Poseidoniales archaeon | reverse complement strand
ACAAGGGGCGATGCTGATGGCCGACCAATTGGAACTCGACAACACTCCAGTCCAGCAGCGCAGCGAAAAGGTGCGCGAACAGTGGGGGGTGATCGCATGAGCGAGCGCCAGCGTTCCAGACGCCAACCGGCGCTCAGGATGTTCGCGCGGGAGTACTACGAGGCGAGCCTGGTGGAACAGGGATCAGGACAGTACGACCCGTCGTTCGTCATCACCAAACTCGGAGCGCGCGTCAATCGGATGTGTGTCGCCGGGCTGCTCGAGAGGATGGAGCGGCGTGAGACTGAATATGGCACCATGTACCATGGGAGCCTGCGTGATCCGACCGGACTGCACATGTTCAGCGTCGGTTCGTTCCAGCCTGAACTGCATGCGGACATGGAGGAGCTGCTGTCTCGCCATGAGGAGAACGAACCGCTGCTGCTGCTCGCCGTGGGCAAGGCCAACGCCCAGATGACAGACGACGGAGGCGTGTTCACTCGCGTGCGTCTCGAGGAGTTCACCATCATCGACGGCGAGGCGTACGCCAACTGGCTCGTCGACGCCGCCGATGCCACTCTCAGGCGCATCGACACCTTCCAGCGGAGCCGCGACCTGCCACAGGACGCCGATGCGTACCGAACCGCCGAGATTCCGACCGACCTCGCCGACAGTCTTCTGCTCGCCGGCGCGCACTATGGGGAGACCGACCCGGATGTCTACATGGTGGGCGTGCTCAGGGCGCTCGACCGTGCTGAAGGGAACATCAGCGCGTTAGCCGAAGACGCCGCGGTTGATTCCAACGGCTCGCTCGACGAGTTCACGGTCGAGGCTGATTCAGGGGACGCATCGGAAGTCAAGAGCGAGGAGGACATCTCCAGGATCATCGAGGAGCACACGCTGTCCGCTGACGCCGGCGACGGTGTGGCCTACGACGACCTTATCGGTCACTGCGCGACCCACAATATCAGCCGCGGGGAAGCAGAGCCCGTGCTCGACCGCCTGGTGGATGACGCACGACTCTACGAGCACACTTTCGGCCGCTTCAAGCACATTGAGGCGAAGTGACGACCCTTGCAGCGCATGAGTACTTCTATCAGCGAACTGCCGCTGTCCACCGACTGATGCCACATGTCTGGTAAGCGCGCTTGCTTCATCCGTTCAATCGACGGAGACTGGTTACAGATACCCGACTGTTCCATAGATATCGAGATTCGTCGCCGACTCACCCGTGAGGTTGTACGCGGTCACGAGGGTGATGACATCGTCGATGAAGGAGCAGAGAGCGCTGAGTACACTGTCAAAGGAGTACTCGACGACCCAACATATCTGAGAGTCATGAGCATCTTCCGTTCCGGTCAGCCGTACTTCATCGAACCGTTCGATGAGAAGGAGATCAAGGTCGCCATCTCACACTTCAAGTTGAATGGAGATACAGGTGATTTCGAACTCACCCTCATAGAAGACCGTGTCTGAGGATTACCAATGTCCGCCGTGGAAGAGGAACGCGACCTCATCTATGCCCTCAGGGCGCTCCAGGTGCTGCTTGGCTCCGGGGTGGGTCTTGAGGGGGCCATCCACCATCTCGCACAGGGTGGATATGGCAGGTTCACCGATGACTGCAGCGACATGATGTCCAACATGGAACGGGGGAGGATGCTCGAGGAGGAACTGCAGCGCTTGAACCGCTCCGCCAAGAGCGACGCCTACCGCCGCCTGCTCAACTCGATGCGTACCAACGTCACCTCGAACACCGACCTGCTCGCCTCTCTCGACCAGCAGGCGGAGCGTGAGGAGGAGGCGCGCTCGGACAAGCTGAAGCAATACGTGGAGAGTCTGCAGGGTCTTCCCGAAACCGCGCTGTCGGTCGGCTTCCTCGTTCCCCTCATCCTCGGTATCGGGGCGATGGCCCCCTTCCTCATGGGCGACCTCCAAGGTGTGCCCGGGGTCTCGATTCCACCCGCGGACACGATGCTGAACGTGTTCCGAGGAGGCATGGTGCTCTCGCTCGCCGTCATGGGGATGATGGTCTGGTCAGCCCGCAACAAGGACCCGGGGGTGTGATGCATGGCGTTCTCATTGTTCGGCGTCCTCGATATGGTGACTGACAGCCTGCTGATGAGCCTGCTCGTGCCGATCACCATCCTGTGCGCCGGGGGCGGCTTGCCGTACGTCATCGAACGGAGGCGCCGCCGCTCGATCGAGAGGGCGCTGCCCGAGGTGCTCGAGACGATCTCCACCACGCTCGGCGCAGGGCTCGGTCTGCAGCAGGCGTTCACTGACATGGCGCAACATCGGACCGACTTGGTCGGAAAGTTGCTGCGCGACGCGGTCGCCAAGAGCAAGGCGACCTCCTTCGATGCCGCTCTCTCCGACTTCGCCCTGCGCACACGCAGCGCGATGGTTCAGCGGGCGATGAACCTCCTTCAGACCGCCAACGCCAACGAGGCCCCACTGCAACAGGTCACCTTCTCGATGAGCATCGAGTACGACCGAATGCTGCGTCTGCAAGATAAGCGACACGACGAGTTGATCGGCTCGGCGGTGCTGATGCAGATTCTCATGTGCGTCCTGCTCCCGGCGGTCATCGGCATGATGTACGGCCTGTTCGCACCGGCCAACTCGGGGATTCCGATGACCGACATCCACAATTCCGTGATGGCCTACTTCGGATTCTCCGCCGCATTCGGTGTGCTCGCTGGCGCGGTGATGATCGGTCGCCCTCTGTCGTCGTCACTCTGGTGGGTCGCTCCTTGGGCGCTGCTCGGCCAATTCACCTATATGGCGACGTATATCAGCGCCGGCCAGATGATGTGATGCAGAAGGAGGTGTGGAGCAGATGAGCAAGAGAGTGCTGGAGAACTACGGGAGGGTGTCCATCTACTTGGAGCAGGGCCATCCCAGTCCAGTCTACCACCTCGACGGTCAGGTGCCTGCCAACCCTTACGGCTCACTGATGCCCTTGCTGGAGGACGACGCACTCGAGGAGGTGATGTACAACGGCGGCCAGCAGTGCGTGAAGGTCGCCCACCGCGAGTGGGGAATCTGTCGCACCAACATCTGGATCGACGATGAAGAGGGTCTGCAGATCGCCAAGAACATCGCCGCGTTCACCAACGTGCCGTTGGGTGACGGACCGGGAATGGTCCCTCTGTTCGACGGTCGCCTCCCTGATGGCAGCCGAGTGTCCGGGCTCATTCCGCCGATCTCTCCAGACGGGCCGACGCTCACCGTTCGCAAGTTCCGCGAGGACCCGATCACGATCATCGATCTAATCCAGTGGAACACCATCACCAGCCGCCTCGCCGCCATGATGTGGGCCTGGGTGGACGGACTGGACGCCAAACCTGCCAATTTCATCATCTCGGGTGGTACTGGCTCCGGGAAGACCACCACCCTGAACTGCCTGGGCATGTTCATCCCCTGGGACAAGCGACTGCTCACCGTCGAAGACACCGCTGAACTGCAGTTGTTCCATGACCACTGGTTGCGCATGGAGACGCGCGCCGAGCGGCCGGACGGAACTGCCGAGGTGAACATGGATGACTGCCTTCGCTCAAGCCTCAGGATGAGGCCGGACCGCATCATCGTCGGTGAGGTGCGCGGCCCTGAGGCGTCAACCCTGCTCACAGCCATGAACACGGGTCACGACGGCTCGTTCGGCAGCCTGCACGCCAACACAGCCTCAGAGACGGTCACCAGGATGACCTCGCCCCCGATGAACGTCCCACCGATCATGATGGTGGGGCTCGATATCATCATCGTCCAGCAACGACTGCATCAGGGTGGAAAGCACGTTCGCAGAATCGTCGAGATCGCTGAGATCGCCGGCATGGAGGGCGACCGCCCGCGGTTGAACCCGGTCTGGAAGTATGATCCCGCCACCGACACCATCTCGGAGACCGGCGTCCCGAGCAAGCTGCGCGAGATGATCTGCACAGCCGCCGGTATCAGGCCGGCGGACTTCGAGGC
>CATMIM010000176.1 GCA_950068635.1 uncultured Candidatus Poseidoniales archaeon | reverse complement strand
CGAATAGTTTGATGAACTACAACCTCGAACTACAACCATGGACATCATGAAGGGTCTGTATGCGGCTGTGCTCACCACCATGTTGGTGCTCTCTGGCTGCCTCCATGAACAACCTGAGACCGCGACGAGCAACACATACTACGCGAACGACGCGGATGCTTCCGCCACCTCTGGGGCGTCAGACATGCTGATGCGGCTCGATTTGAGGGGAGGGGACAGCCTGAGCTGGTCCCTCACGACGATCACGCTTTCCTCGGGTGACAACGTCTTCTATTGCAGTCTGGGCGATGACGGTAACTGCAAGATCACGCAGCAGGGTGGCCACGACGACAACTCCTGGGAGCCGGGGGAGGCCATCTTCCTGCGGGAGAGCGGCACTGACATCTGCAGCGATTCTGGGTGTTACGTCAACATCCATGTGGGTCACGATGGCAATACCGTATCCGGTGATGGCTCCATCATAGTCGACTGATGCTGGTGGCCGGCGTCTGCGGGCGCCATGGTCGAGCGAATAGTTTGATGAACTACAACCTCGAACTACAACCATGGACATCATGAAGGGTCTGTATGCGGCTGTGCTCACCAGCATGTTGGTGCTCTCTGGCTGCCTCCATGAACAAACTGAGGCAGGAATGATCAACAGATACAGCGCGGACGACGCCGATGGTTCCGCGACCATTGGAACGTCAGACACATTGATTCGACTCCAGATGAGTGGAGATGACAGCCTGAGCTGGACCTCGACCAACATCCGGCTGTCCGTGGATGACGCCATCTACGGTTGCAGTTTGGGCGGTGCGGACGAGTGTCAGATCTCGCAGCAGGGTGGCGACGACGGCAACGTCTGGGAGCCTGGAGAGTACATCTTCCTGAGTGAGAGCGGCACTGACATCTGCAACGACATTGGATGCAGGGTCGACATCTCGGTGACCTACAAGGATAACACCGTGTCCGGCGATAGTTCAATCATAGTCAACTGATGCTGGAAGGAACTAGGGCAGCCACCGGCTGCTTCATCCGAAGGATGCGCCAGCCGCCGCCATGGAACTCCTGGTTCTGGCGAAGATCGCCGGCGTGCTGTGCCTGGGAGCCGTCTCACCGGGACCGAGCCTCGCAGTCGTGCTGCGCAACACCTTCCTCGGTGGACGAGCGCGCGGCGTGGCGTGCAGCATCGGCCACGGCCTCGGATTCGGACTCTACGCGTTCGTCGTCATCTCGCTGCTGACGGTGCTGATGGAGTCCTACCTCGGACTGTACTCCCTGTTGCAGTTGGCCGGTGCCGCCTTTCTGGCCTTCATGGGTGTGATGATGTTCAGGCATCAGGAGGGGACGTTCGATGCAGAGGGGGAACAGGGTGAGCGGCAGGGATTCGTCGAGGGATTCCTGACCGCCTTCCTCAATCCGAAGATCCTGGCGTTCCACCTCGCCGTGCTGAGCCAGTTCCTTCCCACCGGGATGACGCTGCTCGACAAACTCGAGGTGTGCGCGGTCGCCACGGTCATCGACGGTGGATGGTACATCATCGTCGCCGTGATCATCGCCGGCACTCCGCTGCTGGAGAAGATGCGCCAGCGTGAGCAGGTGGTGTCGAGAGCGATCGGTGCGCTGCTTATCCTCATCGCAGGGCTGCTGCTGTTCGGGCAAGGTGCCTGATCAGCTACGGGGAGGACCGCGCTTCGGCCCTTTGGGCCCACCTTTGCGTGGTGGGGGACCACCGGGACCGCCTGAGGGAGGACCGCCGGGACCACCTCCTCGTGGGGGGCCGCCTGGTCCACCTCCTCGTGGGGGGCCGCCTGGTCCACCTCCTCGTGGGGGGCCTCCTGGTCCACCTCCTCGTGGGGGGCCTTCTGGTCCACCTCCGCGTGGGGGACCGCCTGGTCCACCACTGGGTGGACCGCTGGATGGTGGGCCTCTGCTCGGTGGGCCTCTGGATGGAGGACCTCGACCTCCACCGCCGGGGGGGCCTCCTCTGGCGGGGGGGCCGCCACCGCTTCCCGGAGGACCGCCTCCGCGCCGACCGGGGGGGCCACCTCGGCGGGGGCCGGGTGGCGGACCACCGCCGGAAGGACCCTCGAACTCCTCGTCATCTTCGTCCTCCTCGACCTCCTCGAACGTCGCTCCGCAACCGGGACAGGCCGGATCATCATCGATCACGGGATAATGACCACATGCCTCACAGGCGAACTTCTCGACATCATCGGCGATCTCTCGCTGAGGGAGTTCACCGTGCACATGCTCGAGCGCATCGTCTTTCGAGCAGAAAAGTGTCACAGCCACCGAGATGTCCAGTCCTTTGAGGGCGATCTCAGTTAAGATGGCGTGTTCGAACGCGCCACCGAGATCCGCCGGGGTGTCGAGCACCCGTCCATCATCGATGTAGGTGACGTTGACCCTGACAAGGTCATCGCCCTCCAATGCCACCTGTGGGGATTCCACGGCCACACCTCGCTTGCGCGCCACCCTGCGCACAGCCACTTCGGCCATGCGGCGCAGCAGGCTGATCGAGGGAACATCAGAGGCTTGGGGGTCCTCACCCAGAGTCTCCTCGAGAAAACGGGCCGCGCTGGCTGAGTGCTCGTCCTGTTTGCGCAGGTGAGATGGCAGTTCGGCATTGACTGAGGAGATGACATCGGCGGCGGTCTGCTGGTTCATCCTGAGCCACTCAGAGCGTGCGTTCTCCTTCTGCTCCACCTCAGCGTCATGCAGCCTGTCGACGACAGCGTCCATGCTGCTCATCTCGCTCGCTCCACCAGCCGCCTGAGCGAACATCGCCTCCATGTCCGGTACACCTTCATCTGCTGCTGGTGCCGGTTCCGGTTGGGCCGGAGCTACGTTACTGGCGATCTGGCTGAGCGCCTCTGCGCTCATCGTCTGTACATCTGGTGCAGCCTGCTGCTGCTGCTCGCGCTGAGCGGCGATCGCCTGCGGAGAGACGACACCGACACCGCGGCTCGCGGACCCACCGGAGGCGGCGAAACGCGCTCTGGAGAGGTCCTGACGGCCACCGCATTCAGGGCAGAATATGGAGTCCTCGGGAATCTCTTCCTCACACACCTGACAATCCATGGCCACGCCTCTACACGCAGCCGTCCCGTCCCTCAATAAAAACGGTTGCCGCGAATGCAGCACTCGCGCGCAGGCTCGTTGACCCTGCCCATCCGCGGCGGGTGATTCGATTTCAGCCATAATTGATGAGGCGGACAGGCCCAGCGCCGGTCATGGTCAGAGGAGGACGGTGAGTCATGTCCGATCTGGTCAACCAGGAAATCGACTCGCTGCTCGAGGAAACCTCCCGCTCCTTCTATCTCACTCTGCGGGCGTTGCCGTCCGGCATCCGGCCTCAGGTCGGCTTGCTGTATCTCCTGGCACGCACATCAGACACCATCGCCGATTCCGAGGGAGGCCCGGCCGATCAGCTGCTATCGGCACTCGAGCAGTACAACGAACGCATCCAGGGTCGCTCCGACACGCTGCCGGACCTCGCCGGGCTGGCTGAACTGCAAGGGAACCCGGCGGAGGCGCGATTGCTGGAGAACGTCGCTTCATCCGTTGCCTGCCTCGACCAGTTTCCCGGCGTCGATCAGCAGCGGATCCGGGAGTGCCTCGACACCATCATCAGCGGCCAGACACTCGATCTGCAACGGTTCGGAGGAGCCACCGATGGCGAGGTGATTCCTCTCGCCGAGGAGGAGGAACTCGACGACTACACCTACCGCGTGGCCGGTAGCGTCGGCGAGTTCTGGACTCACTTGACGCTCGAACACCTGTTCAAGGCCGACAAGGACACCGAGGCGCGGCTGTTCGAGACCGGTGTGCGCTTCGGCAAGGCGCTGCAACTGATCAACATCCTGCGCGACCTGCCAGTGGACCTGCGCTTGGGCCGCTGCTACATTCCGAGCACGGTGTTGGCCGAGCACGACCTGGTGCCGGGCGACCTGCTCGATCCGGGGAACATCGACCGGTTCC
>CATMIM010000175.1 GCA_950068635.1 uncultured Candidatus Poseidoniales archaeon | reverse complement strand
GCGGCGGAGGTGGCACAGCAGGCGGTGGCGAAGGGTGACCTGAGCGCGGACCACATGGCCCGGTATCCGCGGATGTGGAAGGCGGAGTTCCCCCCCTATCACAAGATCCTGCGCGGCAAGGAGGCCCTGTATGCCCTGTCGGATGACGAACTCTCGCTGATGGCCCGCTGCTTCCCCGAGGAGATGAACGACATGGGTGTTAGAGGGAAGGGGATGATCGTGCTGCGCCTGTTGTTCAGGCGCCCGTCCCTCTACTTCAAGCGCATCGTGTCCGCCATGCTCGCGTTCGGCTACAGCCGCGCCAAGCACTACGGCTGGTAGCCCTGCTCAAATCTTTCCAGACCCCGTGAAGGTAGTCCCTCGCAGCGCTTCCCCAGTCCCTATGGCGGAGGACTTGTTCGCCCCCCCTGATGCAGTGGCTTCTGGGACTCGCGCTGCTCTCAGCCGTGTTCGGTGCGCTCGCCCCGTGGGCGCGGCTGTCCGCCGACGCCCGTCGCCGGGCTTCGATGGCGCTGATGGTGCTGCAGGCGTCACCGTTCGTCGTGCTGATGTGGCTGTTCATCGCCGATGACCTCGCCTACGAGATCGTTCGGCTGCACGGGGGCGCGGACATGCCGGTCGCCTACCGCATCAGCGCTGCATGGGGTGGACGTGAGGGGCCGCTCCTGCTGTGGGCCGGGCTGCTGACCGTGTGTGCGTACTGGTTCGGCCGAAGCGGAGCCATGGACGCCGGTCCCACATGGACCATGCGTCAGCGCCTCACCCAGGGATTCATCCTCGCGCTGCTGGCGATCGCCTGGCTGCTCGAACCGTTCCGACCGGTCGTCGGCTTCGGGCGTAGCGAGTTGAACCCGCTGCTGCAGACCGACCTGATGGTCATCCATCCGCCGCTCGTGTTCCTGTTCTACTCGCTGTGCATGCTCGTGAGCATCCACTCCCTCGCTGCGTTGCTCGACCCCGATTCCGAGGGTGGTCTGCCAACTCCATCCATGCTGCACATCGCCCGCGCGGGCCTGCTCACCGGCGCGCTGGCGATCGGTCTGGGCGGGCTGTGGGCGTACACCGTGCTCGACTGGGGTGGTTATTGGGCGTGGGACCCGGTGGAGGCCGGCTCGCTGCTCCCTTGGCTCTGCCTGCTGATGCTGCTCCATCTGCGCATCACACCCGGACGACCGCCGTCCCGCTGGGCGGTTGCGCTCGGCCTGCTTCCGGGGTGGTTCGCGCTGCACGCGACGATGGTGACGCGCGCCAACGGGGTGTGGGCGAGCGTGCACGCTTTCGTGGCAGGTTCGGGCTCGGGTGAGAGGCCTGACTCCGCACTGGGACGATTGTTGGAGTTACGAGCGACCGATGTGGCGGGCACCGAGGTGACCACCTACCTGGTGGCGCTGTTCGTCACGCTGTTCCTGCTCATCGCCTGGCTGATGCTCCAGCAGAGTGGCTTTGCGATCGACCGCCGTCGCTGGCGCTACGCCGCGTTGACCTCGCTGGCGCTTGTCGTGGCGATTCCCTCCTCTCGGCTGATGTTCGTCCATTCCATCGGGTTGGATACAAGCCCGCTGGAGACGATTCCTGCATGGTTGCTGTTGACTCTGTGCGCGCTGCCCATGCTCGTGGTCTGGCTTCCCCCGCAGACGGGATTCTCCAGGCTCCTCGACACACCTGCGCGGGCGCTTCCGATGTTCGCCGTGTGTGCACTCGCACTGATGTTGGGGGATCCAGCTGTTGCCGGACTCTCGGTGCTCGTGATGATGTTGCACATCTCCGTGCGCGGACGCAGGGATGCCGTCTGGACCTGGTCGGGCGCGCTGCTGCTGCTGTTCGCATCGTGGGCGTTCCTCGTCAACACCATGGCGGCGTTCGTCGGCATGCTGCTGTTCCTCGGACCGGGATTCCTCGGTCAACCCGGCGAGGACCCGATCACCCTCGGGCAGGTGAGGGATCTGGCGGTGCAGCGCAAGGTCCAGTTGCGACTCGTCCGCTTCGCGCCGGTGGTTCTGGTAGCATCGTTCCTGACACTGAGCTGGATGCTGCTGCTCTCGAGCATCGACGGGGCCTCTCTCTCCAGCCACGAGTTGTTCGGCGCTCCGTTGCTGCTGCTGGCGGTGGCTGCGCTGACGACATACGCGTGGCGTGACGCGCTCGACTCCCGACTCGTACCCGCGCTGCTTCTGCTGGCGCTGGCGCTCTCGGTGATCCTGGCGCTGGCTTTCGACCTCCCCCTCCCCGGAGACTCCACCAGCCCACTCTCCGAGCAGGTCAGCCGCGGTCAGGTCGCTTGGATGCTGCTGCCGCTGCTGCTTCTCGCTGCCCCGGCGTTGTTCCGCTTCGTGCTTGAACACGGAAAGCGCTTGCGCGCGGCTCGCGAGCGCTCGAAGGCGAGCGGGGTGGCGGCGCTGAGGCCGACTGCGGCGCATCTCGCCCATCTCGGCATCATCCTGCTGCTCATCGGTCACCTGTTCACGACGACTTTGGTTGACCGCACAGACCCCGCGCATCAGGTGGTCCTGCCGCGGGGCGAGATCGTCGAGCACGGTGGAATGCAGTTGCTGTTCACCGACTGGGTGATGCTCAGCGAGGATGATCCGGAGTTCGAGGAACGGTTCTCTGTCGGTGATGGATACCTTGGTGCGACCATCGAGGTGCGCGACTCGCGCGGCGAGTTGATCGACATCGTCGAACCGGGAGTGCTCCGCTTCGACGGCTACGGATCCTTCCCGCGCAGCGAGGTCGACCGCACTCTGCGCTGGAGCGGCGACATCGTGTTCATCTTCGACTGGACGCAGGCGCAGCAACTCGGCAACGAATCGATGCTCGGGGGAGCCGACGAACTCGATCGAGTGCGCCTGACCGTCTACGACCTGCCGGGCAGCCATCTCGTCTGGACGGGCTGGGTCTTCCTGCTCTTCGCCACCCTCGTCAACTGGCGGGCATGGGCGCCGAGCAAGCATGGCTGAGGTGGGTTGTGTGTTCTCCCTGAGGCCGCTCTCTCGTGCCCTACCGTCTGACTCATAAAGGGGGAGTCGGTCGCCGGCTCGCCCCGTAGGGGCGGGTGAATATCAATGGAAGATGGTGCCATCGTCTACATCGACTACGACCTGTTCATCGTTGACACAGGCGACCTGATCGAGACCACTCGCAGCGAGGTCGCCAAGGAGCACGACCAGCTCGACGAGAACAAGACCTACGAGCCACTCATCGTGACTGTGGGAGAAGGCTCGCTGATCGAGGGATTCGAAAACCATCTCAAGGAGGCGGAGGCGGACACCGACTACGAGTTCGACATCCCTCCAGAAGAAGCCTATGGCGAACGGGATGCCAACGCAGTCGAGACGTTCAGCGAGGGGAAGCTCGCCCTGCTGATCGGGGGAAAGGAGGTCGAGAACCTGCGTGTCGGCGGGCCGGTCACGGTCGAGGGCAAACAGGGCACCATCAAGATGTTCGCTGCCGGCCGCGCGCGCGTCGACTTCAACCATCCACTCGCAGGACGCACCCTGCACTACGACTACCGCATCACCAAGGTGGTGGAGGACCGGGAGGAGAAGGTGCACACCATTCTCAAGATGAACACCCGCTTGGAGGAGGGCTTCGAGGTGGAGTTCGACGGCGACGACGTGAGCATCACCATTCCGGAGTTCCTCGGCTACGACCAGAACTGGGGCATGGCCAAGTTCGCCATCATCCGCGCCCTTCACGACAACGTCGGGGTGGGCACCATCCGCTTCATCGAGGAGCACAAGAAGCGCGAGGTCGGTGAACTCGACGAAGAGCACGAGCACGAGCATGAGCATGAGCACGAAGGTGAGCATGCGCACGGCGAAGAGGAATGAACCTCCTCGGCGTCAGGTGAACCGCTATCAGCGACGGCCGGACGTGCTCATGCGTGAGCGCTGGGGAAGCAGCTGCTGAGGCGGCCGAGGAAAGTGCCGAGGAGAGGGGCGCGTCACCGCTCCCCAACGACCGGTTCAGCACATTCGAACTGGCTGCACA
>CATMIM010000174.1 GCA_950068635.1 uncultured Candidatus Poseidoniales archaeon | reverse complement strand
GGGGGTTAGAAAACCCCCTAAAATGCATCAGAAGGCAAGTAGAAGAAGCTGTCCGGGTAATATCCGGACCGCTGACCCAACTGGATGAATCGGCCAATATCGGATCGCCACATCCTACCTGCTTCTGTGAGATTCCAGTGTACGAGCGGGTGGCCGCCTCGGCCAGTTCCTCCTTCGATGACCCTATCCACTAATTCAGCGTCAGTCAAGCGATTCAGGTGGTCACGCAACTCTTTCCTGTCGATGCCTGTGGCTCGCTCTATTCGAACCAGTCGACGAGCGTCGATGTCTTCCCCGCGCATGCGGGAGAGATACAGCAAGATTCGATAGATCGTGACCGGCAGATCCCGCTGCTTTCGCACTGCCGCCATTATTAGGGGATAGGTGCCCCCCTAATTTGCCTGTCGCTGATGGCGGAACTCTCATGCGCATGGCATAGATGGCGGTTTGATGTCGTTCAGTTGTGACCTGTCGGACTGGCTCGGATTCTCCGTGGATGAGGATTGGATGAATGAGAACGTCGCCTGGAAGGATTTCGGCACAGGTGTGCGTCTGGGACGTCTGAAGCGGGAGGGCGAATGCTCGCTGGTGCTCTACGACGCGGATGCCGAGGTGGAGGTGGAGGCGTTCATGCCGCACATGCATCCGGGTGGAGAGGCGTATCTCGTGCTCAAAGGCGAGGTCTACGACGAGTTCGGCACCTATCCCACGGGCAGCATCGTCTGGATGGATCCCGAGACCACTCACAACCCGAAGACCCGCGAGCGGACGTTGATTCTCGTGCTCTGGCCCAAGGGTGTGAAGATCGTCCAACCCGAGTGATGCTCGAAGGCATCTTGTCGATGTCCTCAATAACGATGCGCGTAGGGCGGCGCTTCTCGGAGGGAGCATGCATGACACGGATGGTCGGCTGGCGCGAGCGCGCGGCACTGCCTGAACTCGGCATATCGGATATGTCAGCGAAGATGGACACAGGTGCCCTTTCCTGCTCCCTGCATGCTGAGGACATCGAAATCACCAACCACGACGGGACCGACCGCGTACGCTTTCGGCCGGCAGGATGTGATGAAGTGTGCTCGGTACCCTTGCTCGAAATGCGCAGCGTGAAGGATTCCGGAGGCCACGTCACCGTGCGCCCGTTCATCCTCACCGAACTCGTGCTGGGTGGAGAGCGGCTGTCGGTCGAACTCTCCCTCATCGACCGCGCCCCCATGCGCCATCCGCTGATCGTCGGTCGCCGAGCTCTGCGCGGTCGCTTCACGGTCGATGCTGAATCCGCTGACCTGTTGGGAGTGCCCGAACTGAATGCTCAGAAAGAGCCTGGATCGAGGCCGACCAAGCGCTCGGAGACATCCCAGAGGCGTTCCGCCACCTCTCGGCTGCGTGCTTCCTTGATGCCGCGCAGAGGCCTGCGCCGGGCCCAGTAGTCTCCCTTCTCGAGGTCATCGAGGTCGGAGGTCGCCAGCCACACGCCGGTGTCGGCGCCCTTCTTCGGACTGATCATGAACGGGCGCCCGAGTTTGATCACCAGACCGATCAGGCTGCGTGATTCCTCACCGAATCTGGTCCTGACAGGCCCGGGGTGGAAGCAGTGGGCGGCCACTCCGGTGCCCGCGAGTCGTCTCTTGAGCACGCGTGTGAACAGGATGTTCGCCAGCTTCGAATCACAGTACGCCCGCATCTGTCGGTAGGGACGCTTCTCGAAGTCGAGGTCGTCGAAGTCGATGTGACCCAGTCGCGATGCCTCGGAAGCGGTGGAGATCACCCGTGATGGTGCGCTCGCCTTGAGGGTGGGCAGCAGGAGATGAGTGAGCAGGAACGGGGCGAGATGGTTGACTCCGAAGGTGACCTCGTGGCCTTGCACGGTCAACCTGCGTTCACCGATTATCGCACCGGCGTTGTTCAGCAACAAGTGGAGTCTGTCGTGTTGGGCTGTGAATTCGGCGGCGAATCTGTGGATGTCCTCGAAATCGGCCAGGTCGCACTGCATCAATTCGAGCGAATCACTGCCGGTCGCTTCTCGAACAATCTCGAGTGCCGCCTCACCGCGCGCCTGGTCTCGGCTGACCATCACGACGTGAGCGCCCGCGCTCGCGAGCCCCTTGCACAATTCGAGTCCGATGCCGGAATTGCCTCCGGTGACCAGCGCGACCTTCCCCTGCACAGTGATTCCCCAGCGGAGGACGAGGTGTCCGGCTATCAGTCGCTCGATTCAGCGGCCTTGTTGCAGATGGGGCACATGTCGCAGGTGCAGCCGGTCGGGGAATAGTGGGCGATGAGCCAGAATCCACCCAGCAGGGCTGTCGTGAACTGCAGAACTCCGACCACGATCCTGGCTTCCCCACTGCCGATATCCAGCACCCCGAATGTTCCGCAGGTCATCAGTGTCACCAGCGCGGCGAGCACCAGCGCCAGCGCGCCGAACTGCTTCCATGCGGTGTCACCCCACTTCTGGTGCATCCACATCCAGAGGAATGCGCCTACAGTCCCGACGAGCAGGCAGGTGAGGATCATCATCGAGGTGAACTGACCGAACTCCATCACCTCGCCGGACAGCATGTCGTTCGGGTATTCGTCGTAGCCAGCGAGTTTGAACGCTATCAGAATCGGGATGTTCGCTGCCGCAACGACTCCCCCGGCCTTGAGTCCGCCGAGCGCGATCTCCTTCTCCTTCACGTTCAGTCCCCCTTCGAATGGCTGCCGTCACAGTATGGCTTGCCCTCACTGGTCCTGCAGCCGCACAATGCGATCTTGCCTGTCTTCTCCGCCTTGAACACGATCGGGACGATTCCTGTCTGCTCACGACTGTGAGACCCGTCACAGAATGGCTGGTTGGCGCTCCTTCCGCAGGCGCACCATGCGATGTTCTGTCCCTCTTCCACCTCGATGACGTACGGGCTGTCCTGGCTCGCCACCGGCTCCCCTTCTCCATCTGACATGGGCTGCCGACACAGGGGTCGCTCTGAAAACCTGCCCGCCGCTTCGTCAGGGGGATGGCAGCACGGAGTCTGGCCTCGATCGTGCCGACGCACCGGCTGCTCGAGGGAGGTGGTTTCCCCGTTCGCAGGCCCGCTGCTCTTGGACGCCTCACCGACCCGTTCCTGCTGCTCGACGAGATGGGGCCGGTCGACTGGGCCCCCGGTGAAGCGATCGGCGCGCCGGCGCATCCGCACCGCGGTTTCGAGACCGTGACCTACCTGCTGGAGGGGCGCATCTGCCATTCGGATTCTGCTGGAAATTCCGGTGAACTGGGTCCGGGAGACGTGCAGTGGATGACGGCGGGGCGCGGCGTGATCCATTCCGAGTTACCGACCCCGGAGTTCCTCGAGTCAGGCGGAGTGATGCACGGCTTCCAGATATGGGTGAACCTGCCGGCAAAGGACAAGATGATGGAACCGAGGTATCAGGACATCCCGGCTGACGAGATCCCGGTCGCGGAGAGCGACGACGGCCTCGTGCGGGCGCGGGTGGTGGCTGGGGAGTGTCTGGGTGTGAGCGCGGTGATCGAGACCGTCATCCCGATCGTCTACATCCACCTGACCATCCAGCCGGGCGGAAGTCTGGTTCAGCCCTTGGATGAAGGATTGAACGGCATCATCTACTGCTTCGGCGGAGAGCTGAACGTCGAGGATGGCTCGGTGAGCGACGGCCAGATGGCGATTCTCTCAGAGGGTGACTCTGTGGCGATCTCGGTTGCCGAAGATGCTGATGGGGCTGCTGAGGCCCTGCTTCTCGCTGGGGAGCCTCTGGGCGAGCCTATCGCCCGCTACGGACCGTTCGTGATGAACACCGAAGAGGAACTTCGTCAAGCGTTCACGGACTACCAGAGTGGCAATTTCGCCTGATTCACAACAGGGCAGGATTGATGACTCGGCCCCGTCGTAGTGTCTTCTGTGTCCACCATCCATCGTGCCTGCCTGATTCTCGCCGTTCTGCTGCTGATGCCGGCCATTCCCGGCGCACAGGCTCAGGAGGAGCCACCGCTCACGTGGGTCGACTGCT
>CATMIM010000173.1 GCA_950068635.1 uncultured Candidatus Poseidoniales archaeon | reverse complement strand
CGGCGACCAGCAGGCAGACGTCGGCGAGGTCGATGCTGCCTCGCTGGACATCGTTGCGGATCACCTGTGGAGTCGCTACGATGACCGTTGCTGCATCCCACAGCTTCTGGCGCCGCCTCCAGTCTATAGAACCGTTCAAAGCGACTATGGATTCAGGCCCATCGTCGAGCACCAGCACTTCGCGCAGATTCTCAAGATGCTGGTTCAGGAGGGCATTGGTAGGAGCGATCATCACCACTCTTCCACCATGCTGCCTGAGCCTCTCTGCGATCACCATCCACTCGATGGGGGTCTTGCCCAGCGCAGTAGGCAGTACCAGCAGCGTGGATGCACCCAGGCAGGCATCGACTGCCTCGAGTTGGTAGGCTCGCGCCTCGACGCCTCCCTCAACGAGGCCTGGATGGGAAACTGTGGCGTCCATGGAGCCGTCACTGAACACCCACGGTTCAAAATCGTTACAGCCCGGGTACGGCCAGCAGGAGCCCATGTTCCTGGCATGAAGCAGTCCATGTCGGAACGCCGGGCCCGTAGGGCCCTCCACAGGCCTCATATAGGGAAGGTTGGTCGGCGGGACGCTCACGCAGTGAGGCACCAGACGTCACAGGGCAATGCAACAAGCAACCCAGACCCCGGATTGGAATCCGGTCGACGTCACGGTGGCTCCACAACTGCGTGCGCCGGCGGCACCCCGCCTCGGTGGGGATTTCGTCGAAAACCGCCTGAGGAGGCACCCAACATGGGAACCACGCACAAGCCGAAGCGAGGTAGTATGGCGTTCAGCCCGCGCAAGCGGGCGAGGCGTCACTTCGGACGTGTCAAGTCGTGGCCAGATACCCAGTCCACTGAGGTCCGAGTACAGGGATTCGCCGGCTGGAAGGCCGGCATGACCCACGTGCTGCTGCTCGACACCAACCCTGGAAGCCCAAGCTCCGGCCAGGAGATCCGCAAAGCGGTCACCGTGGTCGAGGTTCCACCATTGAGGGTCCTCGGGGTGCGAGGCTACCGCATGACCGTCTACGGAATGCAGACCTCCGGTGAAGCGTGGGCCGACTCCGAGAAACTCAGCGAGAGCATTCCGGAGTTGTCCCGTCGCGTTCCAAAGCGACTCGAACACGACAGTGAAGCACATCACGAAGCGCTCTGCGAGAAGGCAGGATCAGGAGGGCTGTGTGAAGTCCGCCTGCTCGTGGCGACCCAGCCGCACACCATGAACAGCACCTCCAGCAAGACTCCCGAGTTGATGGAGATGGGCCTCACCGGAGGAGACCTGCAGGCACAGCTGGAGTGGGCGAAGGAGCAGTTCGGCAGCGAGATCGGAATCAAGGATGTCTTCCTCGACGGTGCGGACATCGATGTCATCGGCATCACCAAGGGCAAGGGCTGGCAGGGTTCGATCAAGCGCTTCGGCATCAAACTCCTCTCTCACAAGAACAGCAAGCGCCGCCGTCAGGGTGGCAACATGGGAGACTTCGGCACCAGCTACGTGCGCAAGACGATCCGCCAGGCCGGTCAGATGGGCTATCACCAGCGTACCGAGTTCAACAAGCGCATCCTGCGCATCTCGAAGCCCGAGGACAACGAGATCACCCCCGACGGTGGCTTCCTGCACTACGGCGAGGTCCGCAATCCGTACATCATCATCCAGGGAAGTCTTCCCGGACCGGCCAAGCGTCTGCTCAGGTTCCGAGACGCCGTCCGCCCGCGCAGTGGACAGTCTGCTGTCGAGATAACCTACGTCAGCACAGCGAGCAAGCAGGGGGTATGAGAATGCAGGCGACCACGATCAATCTCGTAAACTCCGTCGAGCAGGAGGAGTTCGAAGCAGGTCTGTTGTCGGAGTCCTACTCCGTATCCAGCAAGAAGGGCAAGAAGTTCAAGCTTCCAACCGCTTTCGATTCCGAGGTGCGCGAGGACCTCATCCGTCAGGCGGTCCACTCCTCACGCGCCAACCGCCGTCAGCCATATGGTCACCGTCGCCACATTGGGCGCCGTCGCCCGCAACCGGGTATGAAACACAGTGTAGAATGGCATGGTAAAGGAACGGGTGTTTCACGAATCATGCGCAAGTCCGGCAGTAGTATAGGTGCCGAGAACCCCCACACCCGAGGAGGTCGCCGTGCGCACGGGCCGCTCGCAGAACGTGATTGGTCACAGAAGATGAACTCGCGCACTCGAACTCAGGCCAGGGACTCCGCCATCGCCGCCACCACCGACGCGGCTATGGTGGCGGCCCGCGGCCACCGCTTCGCGGATGACGTCAAGTTCCCGATCATCATCGATGGTTACACCGAGGAGCGCTCCGGCAAGAAGGAGAAGTTCGACATCGAGGAGATTCCCGTGCTGTCATCGACGCGCAAGTTCATCGCCATGATGGAGGCGCTGGGAATCGCAGAAGCCCTCGAGCGAGCGAAGAACGGCCGCTCGATCCGTGCCGGCAAGGGCAAGATGCGCGGCAGGCGTCGGCGCACCCCGAAGAGCATCCTGCTGGTCGTCTCAGAACGGGATAACCTGGCGAAGGGAGCACGAAACGTCCCCGGAGTCGATGTGGCGGTGGCCAAGCACCTGTGCGCCGAGGATCTGGCTCCCGGTGGCGACTGCGCCCGACTGACCGTGTGGACGAAGGCAGCCATCGAGGCACTCTGAGGTGAATGACATGGATCCGTACAAAGTAATCGTGATGCCGTGGATAACGGAGAAGTCGCTCGAGGCCCGTCGGCACGCTGACCCTGACGCGGGATACTACCAGAACAACAACCGGCTCGAATTCATCGTCTCCCTTGAAGCGACCAAGGCGGATGTCAAGGAGGCCGTCGAACGGCTGTTCGATGTCAAGGTCGCCAAGGTCAACACGCGCATCACGAAGAATGGCAAGCACGCCACCGTCAAACTGGCGGATGGCTATGATGCAGAGGAGGCGGCGCTCAAGCTGGGCGCCTTCTGAGGTGAGAAGATGGGGAAGAGAATTCGTGCACAGCGCAAGGGCTCCAGCCCGCACTATCGCGTCTCCAGCCACCGCTTCGGCGGGAAATCTCGACTGCCGCGGGTCAACGGGGAGCTGGGCAAGGTCACCGAGATCATCCATTCCTCCGGGCACACCGCTCCACTGGCTCGACTTTCTCTGGAAGATGGGACTTCCACTGTCGTCGTGGCAACCGAAGGACTTGCCATCGGACAGTCGATCGCCATCGGTGACAAGGTTCAACTCAAGCCGGGCAACATCTCATCGCTCGCGCACATCCCTGAAGGGACCCCGATCAACAACGTCGAACTTCGACCCGGGGATGGAGGTCGCCTGGCGCGCAGCGGGGGCAACCACGCCACCCTCGAGACCCGCATGGGCGACAGGGTTCGCATCCGCCTGCCCTCCGGTCGGCTGAAGGACCTGCCCGCCGCCTGCCGCGCCAGCATCGGCGTGCTGGCTGGAGGCGGCCGCGCCGAGAAGCCGCTGATGAAGGCGGGGACGGCCTTCCACAAGGCGAAGGCGCGCGGCAAGAAGTACCCCACGGTCAGCGGCGTGGCAATGAATCCCGTCGACCACCCGCACGGTGGTGGCAACCACCAGGCCGTCCACGGCCCCAACTCAGTATCCCATGGTTCCCCGCCCGGGCAGAAGGTCGGCATGATAGCGCCGAGCAGGACCGGGCGCGGCGGCCGTAGCAAGAGGATGAAGGAGTGACAGTCATGGCACGCAGGCGCAAGAAGTCATTCCGGACACCGAAGGCGGTTCGCCGTCAGGCGCGCAAGCGCAAGATGGGCGTGGCCGAGCGCCGCAAGCGAGAGTTCACCTATCGTGGTCACACGTTGCCCGAACTGCAGGCCATGCCGTTGTGGGGTGAGGATGGTGACGAGAACACCATCGCCATCATCGATCTGTTCTCCGCACGGGCACGCCGTTCGCTCAGTCACGGACTCTCTCGGGAGAATCAGCACCTTCTCGATTGCATCCGGAACAGCGGCGAGGACGACGTGGTGCGTACTCATCGCCGCGACATGGTCATCCTGCCGGAGATGGTCGGCAAGAAGATCGCCGTA
>CATMIM010000172.1 GCA_950068635.1 uncultured Candidatus Poseidoniales archaeon | reverse complement strand
GCCCGGCGCGCCATCAATCCCGAGGAGGTCAAGGCGGAATGGCTCGCGGGAGTCCCGGCGGAGCGTCTCATCGACCCGTCCGAGACCGCCGCCGCCATCGCCTTCCTGTGCACAGAAGCCGGCGGCGCCATCCGTGGAGTATCGCTGGCGGTCGATGGCGGCAGGATGCGCTCGATCTGAAGCGGTGAGGCGTGTGGAATCCGAACCATACCACGCACGTCAGGAATCGGATGTTGTTTGAGGAGAGTGCGTGGTGTGGAGTTCGACGTCTTCTTCTCAATCAGCCAGACGCCGGACTCGACCGGCTACTGCCCGGACGAACAGACGATGCTCGCCAACTACCTCGAGCAGCTGGAGGTCGCCGACGAAGCGGGCTACGGAGTCGCCTGGCTCGCCCAGGCACATCTGTCAACAGAGACGCAGAAGATGAACGAACAGCCGGTCATCCCGCACTGGGAGGGCGAGGTCGGACTGTGCACCGATTTCTTCCAACTCTCGCAACTCTCATTCCACCGGACGAAGCGCATCGAGGTGGGCTCGGCGGTGCTCAGCATCTTGGCCAACGGAGGCCCAGTCGCCACCGCCGAGCGCATCGGAAACTCCTGCGCCCTGCGCGCTGCCAACGGCGATGATCGGCGCCTGCACGTCGGCTTCAGTGCTGGGCGCTTCCAGTTCATGGCCTCCCCGTACGGAGTGGTTCCACGTGACGCCATCGAAGAGGCGGCGTGGCCAGCCCTGCGCGGGCAGATATTCTGGGAGGCGGCCGAGATCATGCTGCGCCTCGTGAATGGTGAGGCATTCTCATCGGACACTGTCAGGAAGACCGTGCTCACACGGGACAACTTCCGCAGCGACGAGGATTGGGAGGCGGTACAACAAACAGCACAGGAGGTGCGTGGACTTGGGGAGCCACCGGAGGAGGTGGAGATCGACAACCGTTACTGGTTCGAGGACATCAAGTGCATCCCACAGGATTGGGACCGCAGCCTGCTCAACCTCGTGCTCGGAAGCCACGAGCCAGCGCTGCAGGTCGAGGTCAACAAATGGCGTCCGGTGCAGGTTTTCAACCTCAGCATCACCCAGCCGGAGATCATCGAAGCGACCCATGAGCGCATGGCCGAAGCCTACCACTCCGATGGCGGAGAATGGCAGCGCAACATGATGCCACGCACTGTCATGGTGTTCCTCAACGACGAGCCCGGCCTCACCCCCGAAGAGCGGTCCGCTGCTGCACACGAGGACTCGCAAGCCACCCTGGTCTCCTACTGGCGCGCTCTCGAGGGAACCCTCGACCCCGCCAAGGTGGAGAAGGCATCGCACAACGCGGTCATCGGCAACGCCGAGGAGGTCGCCGCCCAGATCAGCGAGCGCTTCCACCCGCAGGACCGACTGATGCTCTGGTTCGACTTCTTCCGCCACGATTCAGCGCGTGTCTGCCGCGACATGGCCGCCTTCATGGAGAAGGTCGCTCCACTCGTCAATCGAGGTGATGAATGATGGCTCAACATCCTCGCTCGTCAGTAGCGCCCGGCCGCCCCGGCTCAGGTGTCTACCCCACGACCCCACTGGGGGAGAAGCACGAGGGAATCGCCACGGGCAGGGATGTCGAATGGGAGCCGTTGGTCGATTTTCGGCGCAACGAGGTCTCGGAGAACACGATTCACGGAGCGGTCGCGTGGGCGCACGGGCGTGATGTGTTCCACTCGTTCGGAGGAAACGTGCTCTGCTACGGTCGCAGCATGATGAAGCCGCTGCTGATGAAGACCTTCGTCGACGAGCTGGCCGACGAACTCTCCTGGGAGCAGAAGGCGATCGCCTGCTCGTCGCACAACGGGGACACCGAACACGTCTCCACCGCGCAGAGCATCCTCACCGAATCAGAATGGGGACTGATGCAATGTCCACTCGATGTCCCGCTCATTCAGTTCGGTCGTCAGGTGCGCCGCCCTCGCCGCTGGTTCCACACCTGCTCGGGTGAGCACGCGGCCATCCTCAAAGCACTCAGAAAGATGGGCATCAACCGCGCTGGCTACACCCTGCCGCAATCCGACTGGTTCCCGCTCTACCTCGATGTGCTGCGCCGCTTCCTCGTCAATCCCGACTGGGAGCCGGTGCGCGTCAGCAAGGACGGCTGCGGGCTGCCGACGGTCAGCAACACGGTGAACGAACTCGCAGTACTGTTCGCAGGACTCGTCGCCACCAAGGACCAGGATTGGATCTGGGAGGCGATGCAGCGCCATCCCGACCTCGTCGGCGGCTTCAACCGACTCGATTCGACCATCCTCAAGGCCGGTGATGGGACCGTCCTCGCCAAGGAGGGCGCCGACGGTCTGCTCGGACTCTCGATCGTTCATCCCGACTACCCGAACGGACTCGGGATCGTGATCAAGATCGCCCACGGCTGGAATTCACAGGCGACGTGGTACGTCGCACGCGCGGTGCTCGGCGTGCTGGGAATAGAACTCAGGAATCCCTACCCCCTCCACCGGCAGAAGGCGTTCATCGTGCCCGGGGTGGTGCCTGAGGACCGGCTGGACAAGTTGGAGCAGGTCGTGACGTGGGACGAGTGGGACCCGGACAGCGACCGCTGGTACTACGACTGGCAGCAGTATTCCTCCAAGATGAGCAAGGAGAGCCCGCACGCAGGGGAGGGTCTGCATGAGTGACGACGCCCCCGAACTGCTGAACTTCATCGACGGAGATTTTCATCCATCCGCCAGCGACCACTGGATCGACGACCTCGCACCCGCCACAGGACGCCTCATCGCCAGGATCCCCTGCTCGGACTCCACCGACATCGACACCGCCGTCGCCGCCGCCAGTTCCGCCTTGCCCGAGTGGGCTGCCTTGTCACACGAGGAGCGCGCGGTGTGGTTGGACAGGATCGCTGACGCACTCGAGGAGCGCGCCGAGGACATCGCCGAGTTGGAATCTCTTGACACCGGCAAACCGATCACACTCGCCCGCGATGTCGACGCGAAGCGGAGTGTGAGCAACTTCCGCTTCTTCGCCGAGCAAGTCAAGGAATTCACTGCCGAGACCTTCGAGATGCGCGATGCGACCAACCATGTCGTCTACAAGCCGGGCGGAGTCGCCGCCCTCATCACCCCGTGGAACCTGCCGCTCTACCTGCTCTCATGGAAGGTCGCGCCGGCTATCGGCATGGGCAACACCGTCGTCTGCAAACCGAGCGAACTGACTCCGCTCACCGCCAACCTGCTCGCCGAGGTCATCGCCGAGACCGGCCTTCCCGATGGTGTGTTCAACCTCGTGCACGGCACTGGTGAGCACGCAGGCGCACCGCTGGTCGCCCACGACGACGTGCGCCTCATCTCGTTCACCGGCGGCACCGATACTGGAGCCCGGGTCGCCGCCAGCGCGGCAGCCGGATTCAAGAAGCTCTCACTCGAACTCGGCGGCAAGAACTCGACCATCGTGTTCGCCGACGCCGACATGGAATCCACAATTCCAGGAGTTGTTCGCGCAGGCTTCCTCAACCAAGGACAGGTCTGCCTGTGCGGCAGCCGCATCCTCGTCGAGCGCTCGATCTACAACGACTTCCGCGACCGGTTCCTGAACGCGGTCGAGAACATGGCGGTGGGCGACCCATCAGACCCTGACACCGAACTCGGGGCGCTCATCTCACCCGAACACCGCGACAAGGTAGCCGGCTACATCGAACTGGCTCAGGAGGAGGGCGGAACGGTCGTCTGCGGGGGCGGCGCACCAGAGGGAATCCCTGAGGAATTCGCTGGCGGTAACTGGCTGGCGCCAACAGTGATCGACGGACTCGCCAGCGACAGCCGCTGCTCCACCGAGGAGATCTTCGGACCGATCCTGCCGGTTCTCACCAGCCCGAGCATCGAAGACTCGATTGCCTTCGTGAGCCAACGCGCAAAGCCCCTCGCGCTCTACGTCTTCACCGAAAATGCCGACGTCGAAGCGAAGGTCATCGCCGAAACGACTTCGGGCGGCGTCTGCGTCAATGCGATCCTCTGGCACATCACCAGCCCGAACCTGCCCTTTGGCGGGGTCGGCCCCAGCGGCACCGGTGCCTACCATGGCCGCGCGAGCTTCGAGAC
>CATMIM010000171.1 GCA_950068635.1 uncultured Candidatus Poseidoniales archaeon | reverse complement strand
TCTCTCCGAGCGACGCTCCCTTACCACCGACGAGCCCCGCATCATCCTTGCCGACTTCGTCGAACCACTGAACCAGTTCACACTTTTCTGACATCGTCACACCCCGCAGCAAGACGCCTTGCCCGCGAGGCAATCGCTACCGAGGCGGTTGATAAATCAGAGACCAAGTGCGAAAATGAAACCGCTACTCGAAACGCATCAGACAGGCCTCTGCGACCTCACCCGTGCGCAGGTGTTCCAGAATCAGCGGCAGGTCCTCGTCCGGGTTGGATATGGTGTACCATGTGCCCTCCGGGTAGACCACGCAGGAGATGCCGTTCTCGCAGAAATCGAGGCAGCCTGACTTCTGCACGCGCACGTCGGAGATTCCGGCCGCCTTCGCCGCACGCTTGAGCGTGCGCATCACTTCCAGGCTTCCCTTATCGGCGCAGCAGCCGCGCGGATGGTCAGGCTTGCGCTCGTTGCCGCAGATGAACAGGTGCAGCCGGTAGCCCGGTGCTGGGCGTCCCTTGGGATCCTCAGGCACGGCAGCACCTCAGATCTGGTCGAGCTTGGCGGCGAGCACGAAGTCCGATTCGGTCAGCCCATCGATCTTGTGCGTCCAGATGGTCACCTTGGCGCGCCCCCAGCCGAAATCGAAGTCCGCATGGTGGAACTGCTCTTCGCAGACGGCACCGGCGGCGTTGACGAACTCGATGGCGGCGGCGAAGTCGTCGAATCCCCAGGTGCGCTCGAGGTGGTGGTCGCTCACGACATTCCAGTCGTCGTTGAGTTCAGCGAGCAATGGGGCCTGCTCATCAGCCGTCAATGGTGGCACTCCACCCTCGCAGGGGACGCAGCGCTTCTCATGCAGTGCCACGTGCTCATCCCCAGACGTGGCTGTCGTCCCTGCCGCTGTCTCCGCCCTTATCGACCTCTTCGTGGATCCTGTTGCGGCGTTTCGCATCTTCACGTTCGAACTCCATCAGTTCACGATCATCGATGTACGGTGGGCGCAGATGGGCTACGAGGATCAGTTCGACGATGACGTCGCGCGCGACGTGGTGGTAGCGCCCGTCGTCGGTGAGGATCTCGAAGCTGTTCTTGTTGGTTCCCAGCAACCGGCCGCGGATCCACGGTTCAGCATCCTTGAGCAGGGCGCGCGCGTCGAGAAGCACCTCGATGAGGTCATCTCGGCGCAGCCCCGCTCGTCGCTCGAGCAGCGGTCCGCTGAACACATCCTGGTGCTCTTCGACGTCCGGCTCGCCCGCATCCCTCCACAACTCGAGTGCCCAATCGGGCAGATCGGGCTCCTTGCGCCCTCTGCGTCCCTTGCTCGCCATAGGTCAACCCCCACTCTCCTGAGGCGGCGACCCTTGAAAAGGAGCACGACCGGGTCCAGCGGCACCATTTGGAGCGGTCCCCTGCATTGAAGAGGGATGCACCCCGCGGGGCGGGCGAGGGAATACCATGCCCGCCACTGTCTGGAAGGCCTTACCCACTGTGCTCACCGCCGAGGAGATCCTCGACAAGGGTTTCAGCCGCGGTTCAGCCGCGGGCGCCCACGTGATAGACGGCAATCGCATGTTTCGCAACCGCAAGCAGATGTCGCGCATGGTACAGGCCTCGAGCGAAGTCATCGACAGCACATTGCGCAACTATGTCTCCAAGTGGCCGAGCCTCGACCAGAAGTCAGCGTTCGACGTCGCCCTGATCGACGCCGCAGTCGGCGTCGATGACTACCGCCACAGTCTAGGCACACTCCAGTGGGCTGCTGGGCAGGTGATGCGCATAGCAGAGCAGAATCGGAAGAAATTGCGTAGGATGGTGCACATCGATTCCATGCACCGCACGCGCAGGGAGGCGTACGGCAGGATCTCCAGCATCGTCAACCAGGTCGCTCCACAGTTGGACTGGCTGAACAACGCCCGCGACACGCTCAAGGTCCTCCCTTCGATTGATTCCAGCGAACCGTGCATCGTCGTCGCCGGCGCCCCCAACGTCGGCAAGTCGGCCCTCATCGCCGCGCTCAGCCCGTCAGAACCCGAGGTCGCCGCCTATCCGTTCACCACGCGCCAACTCCACGTAGGCCACTTCGAGCATCGTCGCCGCCGCTACCAGCTGGTCGACACCCCTGGACTGCTCGACCGACCGCTGGAGGACCGCAACCCGATCGAGATGCAGGCGATCGCCGCACTGGAGCACATCGGCTCCATCGTGCTCTTCCTGCTCGACCCGACCGAGCATGGTGGTACGGGGCTGGTGGCACAGGAGAATCTGCTCGACGAGGTGGCTGAGATGCTTCCGCAGACCCCGCTGATGGTCATCGACGCCAAGTCAGACCTGTTCGAGCAACCGCCCGATGCCGAGGGCAGGAACCCGCTAACAGGCCACCGCAGCATCTCGTCAACCGAGGGATTCGGGATAGAGGAACTCCGCGAGGAAATCGTGTCAAGAATCGCAATCGATGAGCAGACCGATCCGCTCACACTCCCCGAAGGATGGCACCGCGCGGACCAGTGAACTTTCACTCGGCCGGCGAGACATGCCCGCAGATCTCGCAGTAGACCTTGCGCGGAAACAGGCTCGGACCGAGTCCCTCCACGCGAATCACCGCACCGCACCCGGAGCACTTGAATTCGGACATCTCTCTCCCTCGACTTTCTCGAAACTGGCACGGTTCTTGAACGGCACGTTCAGCCTTCGTCCTTCTTCGTGAAGCGCAGCGGGAACGCCATCTGCACACCGGAGAGGCAGAGGGCGACACCCACGACACCCAGCAGGAGCATCGGAATCACCGAGAGGCCAACGTGATAGAAGTGGGTGACGATGTTCGTCTCGAGGGTCAGCGTGTTGGTGCGCCCACCGGTCACGAAGCGCACATCACCCGGCTCGATGTCCCAGACCATGGTGTCCGTACTCTCCGGGCCACCAGCGAGGAATGTCATGTCTGATGCAGTGCAGTCGGTCAGCCCTTGGTTGTCAGGGGGGCATTCCTCTGCCGTCTGTGCATCCACCACCCCTACCCAAGCATCGTCGGGATGGTCCCAGTGCATGGTCGTCTCGACGTTCAGCAGCATGAACGAACTCGGGATTGACAGGTCATCCTGATTCATTCCGACCTTGCAGTCCTCGCCACCGAGGGGACAGGGGGGAATGGGCACCTCCACCTCCTCTGGGGAAGAGGTGTAACCGATCGCTCCGATGAGCACGATGAGCACGCACAGCGCGCCTGTTGCAAGCGGCAGCACGGACAGGATGCGTACCATCATCGCCTTCGCCTCGCGGTCGTTCTGCATCAAGGCTTCGCGGTAGTGAGGTCACTCACTCAGGTGAAGCCCTGCAGGAGTACCAGCATGATGGCTATTCCTGGGAACAGGTAGAGCATGACCGTCAGTCGCTTCCGAGAGCCTTCCTTCTTCTCCCACTCCGCCGCACACTTCTCGGCTCTGCACAACGGGGGGTTCTTGTCCATGTGCACGGGTGCGTGACAGATGTTGCAATGCCTGTGCGGAGCGACGTAATGCTTGCTCTGCGGGTTCTTCGTGATAACGGGTCCAGACTCCGCTTCCTGTTTACCCTTAGCCTTCGCAGCGGTCTGTTCTATAGCCTTCTTGAGTCTGTCCGCGCGCGCCATCTTATCCCACCTCGACTGCAGTTCCCTCGAATGTCTCTCCGGCGATGCATGCCGCCAGTTGTTGTAGTCGCCGGCCATCGAGAACGCGCAGCGGCAGCCCCGAGTCGATCGCCGCCTGTACGCCGATGGGATCGATGACCGCGGTCGGCCCGGCAGCGACGTGCTCTGGCGGACCGACGATCTCCTGCAGTTCAGCGAGTGTCATGCGTTCGCGCGCCACCGCGTCCGGATCGGTAGCTGGGTCGGCGCTGTGCACGTGGGAGACGTTGGTGGCGATGATGCACGAGCCGGCGCCGGTGGCTACCGCCAGTCGGATGGCGACGGCATCGGTAGTGTGCCCGGGAACCGTACCGCCCATGACGACGACCGCGTGCTGCTCGAGCAATTCCGCCGCATGCTCGATATCGATCGGGATGGCAGCGGCGACATCGATGCCCGCCCCCGCCAGAATCTGCTGCACCACAGCCGCG
The DNA here is from genome assembly GCA_950068635.1 of uncultured Candidatus Poseidoniales archaeon. Classification (GTDB taxonomy): domain Archaea; phylum Thermoplasmatota; class Poseidoniia; order Poseidoniales; family Thalassarchaeaceae; genus JAKUTA01. Next base: position 42 of record CATMIM010000171.1, on the reverse strand, counting down.
TTCAGCCGCGTGGCTGCGATGCCCAGTTCGTCGAGTCGAGCG
>CATMIM010000170.1 GCA_950068635.1 uncultured Candidatus Poseidoniales archaeon | reverse complement strand
GCAGTCCATTCCGACGGCCTCGAGCCCGTCCCGCTCGTCGCTGGAGAGGTAGGAATTGTTGCCGCCGGGCAGGCCGTCGAACAACTCATCGACATCCGCTCGGAGGTCACCTGCCATCGATCCGTTCACGTAGGCAACCAGATTGAACTGAGCGCCATCCCAGGTGTCATAGACATCGATGTCGAAGTGTGCGTAACTGTAGTTGAAGATGTCCTCGAAGGTCAAACCCTCACAATCCGCTTCCACCTGTCTCGCCGAGGTAGCCGCCTCTGCCCCGTCCAATGCTGGGTCAATGCCCTGCTGTCCGGTCTGTCCGATCATGCCCGCGGAAAGGCTCGCCAGCAGCAATGCCAGCAGGAGCCAGAGCGCCGGGACGGTATTCCCGTGTCCACTCGCCATGCCGTCCCGACTCCACCGCCATTGAAAGAGCGTTGCGGATGGCTGCACTTGGTGTATTTTCACACACCGGCCCTTCTCAGGGCCGAATGCTGCGGAACCTGACGGTGAACAGCAGCGCGGGAATCAGTGTCCAGAGGGCCGCTGCCAACCAGATGAATCGGGATTCGAGGTGTGGTGTGGCATCTCCCGTCAACCGGTCCTCCAACAGCAGTTGATAGACCCCATTCGGGCTGAAGAGGTCGATTATCTCCGAAAAGCGGTCGAACCGTTGATTCTCAAGGTCGGTCATGTCCACGCCGATGATGCTGGCGAGCACCGCCGTGACCAGCAGCCAGACGAATGTGAACAGCATCCACGAACCGACTCCCAGCGTGACCGCGGAGCCGAGGTCACGCGCCAGACTCGACGCGAGCAGTTGGATGGAGGAGTACCAGAGCAGAACGAGTGCCGTGGCACCGAGGAAGTAGGCCAGTTCTGCGAGGGTGGGCCAGGCGTCCATCTGACTGTGCACCATCGTCACTCCCACGAGTGTGGCGGCCATTGTGGGAAGGAACGCCGCTGTCCACAGCCCGAGCAGGTGCGCCAACGCGAGGTCGGAACGGCTGATCGGCTGGGACAGTTCGATGGCGAGTTCCTTGGTCAGGCGACGACGACTGATGGCATCGAAACCGAGCAGCACCACGCCGAGCGTGGCGGAGAGCAGCACGAACAGCGAGACGAGGAACAGCACCTCGTAGGGGGTGTCGGTAGCGATTCCGGGAGTCAGTCTGCCGTCAGGGTCCGACAACCCGTAACTCCCTCCCACGATGAACAGGAACAACAGGCTGGCGAGGGCGAACATCCTGTGGCTTCTGAGGTGCTGGCGCGCCTCGAAGCGAGCGAGCGTGAGCACGGTCATCAACCGGCCACGCGGATGGATCTGCTCACTCATCATCGTCCACCTCCAGAGTCCTCATCGGGACGAGTTCGTCGCCTTCGAGTTCCAGACCGACCTTCTCCGGGTCCTGGCCGGTCACTGCGCCGAGCAGGTCTTCCAAGGCCGCCGGGAGCGGATGGATCAATTGAACGACCCCTCCTGCTGATTCGACCGCCGCAGTGAGCAGTCCGCGGTCTCCCGGCTCCCAGCGTCCCGCCCTGCGAATCAACCGATAGCGCCAATCTTCCTCCACTGAGCGCGTTTCCTGCTCCTCGATGATGACTCCCTCACTGGTCAGCAGGGAGAGGTCCGGCTTCGGTCCGGAGCCGGCGAGCAGCAGCCGTTGTTCGAGCGCCAGCCGGCGCTCGACATCAGCCATCGGTCCGGACGCGACCAGCTGGCCACGATTCATGATCGCCACTCGGTCGACCACTCGCTCCATCTCGTTCAGGTTGTGGCTGCTGACGATGATCGCACAGCCGCGGTCGGCGAGTTGTCGCAACAGTCCGCGGAACGCCGCCTGCGCCACTGGGTCCAACCCGTTCATCGGCTCGTCCAGCAGCAGGATGGTCGGCTCACCGAGCAGCGCGGTGGCCAGCGTCATTCGCTGCTCCATCCCTTGGCTCAGGCTGTCCAGTGGAGAATCCGCTCGGCTGCGCAGACCGACCAGCCTGAGCATCTTGATGGCGTCGTCATCACCGCCGCGCATCGTGATCAGTCGCTCGAGCACCAGACGGGGAGTCGAACTGCCTGTCCACACCACCTGCTCGGGCATGAACCCGATATGCCGCTGCACCCAGCGACGACCGGCCTCCTGTGCATCCCTGCCGAGTACCCTGAAACTGCCGGAGTCGGGCTTCCAGAGGCCAGCGATGGTGTGCAGGAGCGTGGTCTTCCCGCCACCGTTGGGGCCGATCAGGCCGACGATGTCACCAGCCTCCAGACTCAGGTTCACCTGATGGACTCCGGCGCCCTTCTTCCTCTTCCAGAAACGCATGCCGTCGCGCACTGGATACCGGTAGGTGATGCCCTCGAGTTCGAGCAGAGGCTCCGCTGCACTCTCGGCCATCGAATCCCGTCGGTGCGGTTCGTTCTCAAAGGTGGCGGGCGATTCTTAGGGCCATGTTCATCCACCGCTGGCCCCACTCGCGCTCGGTGACCATGCCGCTGCTCGGCTCCGCACTCGTCTGGATGGCCCCTATGGGCGTGCTTCTGGCGTGGTCGTTCGGCCAATGGAGGGAGAAGCATCCCGGGGTCCCGTTCACCGACCATCTGCGCGCCGATCCGCACATCTGCGCGCTCATCATCCTGCAGATCTGCCTGTGGTTCATTCCGCTCGGCCTGTGGCTCATCCTGCTCGGCTTCACGCTCACCTCGCTCATCCTGGCCGGCCTTCACCCAGAGCAGAGGATCGAGTGGCGCCAGCGCCTCGCGCCGCGCGCGCTGGCGCTCGTCCTGCTGCTGGCGGTGCACATGCTGACCGCGCTGGCACCTGTGAGCGAGCCGAACGGCGCCGGCAACTGGGGGGAGCCGCTGCTCACCGAGAGTCAGGATGCTCCAGCATGGCCGGCTTCCGAACAGCACACCTGGCTGCTCATCGATGGCACGATCGTCGTCGTCACCCACATTCGAGCGCCGGGGGTGGTCAATCCGCTGTGGCTCGACTCGTCTGTGCGGGCGTGGGTGGCGGGCACGGATACGGAGGAGAAGCGGTTGCAGCAGTCGGTGGCGTTGATGGATGACTGGATATCTCCAGATGCGTTCAGGCTCGAGCCGGTGCACACCGGGGTGCGCATGGACTACGGCGATGAGCGATTGCTGTTCACACACAACGAGATCATGTTCGATTTCTTCGGCGAGCGCTCCTCAGGCGAGATGATCACCGTGTGGCGGCCGCTCTGGGGTGGAGAGGTGCAGCTGCTCACCGTCATCAGGGCGGGATCCAACCCGTTCCTCGGCAATCCCGGAGCCCAGACGTACGCGCTCGACTGGCTGGCAGCGAACCCTTGAATCGGCGGAATCCGGAGCCGGGTTCGAAGCCCCGTTCCTGAAAGCGAATTTAGGGCAACCTAATCGTTAATAAGGGGACTTCAGTCGAGCGGTTTAGGGCAACCTAAACAATTCTGGGTGAGCGGCATGGAAGCACACAGGATCCTGCTGGTGACACTGCTGTTGCTGGGCTCCTCGCTCACCGGTTGTCTGGGCAGTGCGGATGATGCTGATATGATCAGGATCGCCTACTCGGTGAAGGACGATTACGACGATGCGGACACCAACCCGCAGACGCTCGCCGACTTCATCGCTGCCCAGACTGGAGTCGAGGTGCAACTCTACCCGATCACGAGTGACGGGATGGCGCTCGAGGCGCTGCGCTTCGGCCACGCTGACATCGCCTTCCTCGACGGCGGCTCGGCCTGGCTCGGCTGGCAGCAGTACGGACTCGACGCCATCGCCGCCGACCAGAATTCGGACGGCTCGACCTACTACACCGCGCAGGCGTGGGTGCGCAGCGACAGCGACATCGCCTCCTACGAGGATCTGGGGGGAGCGAGTTCCTGCCACACCGGCTGGCTGAAGTCGGCGGGGATGCTGATGCCGATGGGTTACCTGATCGGCAACGGATTCGTGGAGGTGGTCGGAGATGAGAACGAGATCGACAGCCTGCGGGCGACGATCGAGAGCACATTCGACAGCGCCAGCATTCCCGGCAAGGGCGACCCCTACTACGGATACTCGGGCGCGTTCCGCTGCCTGAGCGAAGGGGTGGGTGACATCGCGTTCGTCAAGTCGACCTCCTACGAGGACCACTGCGAGGGCAAT
>CATMIM010000169.1 GCA_950068635.1 uncultured Candidatus Poseidoniales archaeon | reverse complement strand
GCTCGATCACCTTCCTGGTGGTCGACCCCATCACCGCCAACCCGATGGCCGGAGATTCATTCAATGTCACCGGAACACTGCTGTCGGACAACGGGTCGGGCATCATCTTCCGTGACGGCTCAGGGATGCTGCCGCAACTGTCGTTCAACATCGACGGGTTCAGCGACACCTTCGTCGTCAGCAACGGCGTCGCTCAGGCGAACGGCACCTGGGAAGCGGTGCTCACGCTCGACACCGACTTCCCCCGCGGGAACCACAACCTCACTGCCACCTACACTCCTTCGGTGAACTACTATGGTGGATCGTCAGGCAACAACAGCTTCGACAGTCGCGGATTCTCCGTGCTGCAGATAGTCGCTCCACTCGACCTGCATCCTGATGACAGAACGCTCCGCGGTGACAACATCAGTGTGCAACTGCTGCTACAGGACAACACCTTGGCCCCGATCGGCAACGCAACCGTCATCGTCTCCTTCCCCGACCTGAACTTCAGCGTCAACGTGACCACCGATGCCAACGGGACAGCCTTCGTGCTGCTGAACGTTCCCGCCGCCACTGCGCCCGGGCCGCTCAACCTGACGGCCGAATACGCCGGTATCGCCGGCCCGACCGGGGTCGCCGGAGACAACGACATCGTTCGCATCATCGTCTTGGCCCCGACCGTGCTCGACATCACTTCGATCGAGGGCGAGTTCGTATCGGGCCAGCTCATCTACGTCAACGGCACCCTGCTCGATGAGTTCGGGCAGGTGCTCCAGGAGGGCGGAGTGCCCCAAGGTGGTGTCCTGCATCTCGAGATCGACGGTGCGAACACCCTGACGATGGTGGAGTCCAACGCGACAACGGGCATCTTCAGCATCCAGTACACCCTGCTGGGAGACATCGGACCGGGAGCACACCTCGTGAGCGTCTACTTCCAAGGCGGCTACATGTGGGTCGACCCCATGGGTCAAGGAGACCCGTCCAATCCGGAGTACTACCTCAACAGCACGGACCAGCAGTGGGTGAACGTGAGCGTGCCGACGCACATCGTGCTCTCTTCCAGCGGCGGTGACATAGACCGCGAGGAGTTGCTCGTAATCGATGGAACACTGCTGGACGTCGTCAACAATCCACTTGCCAACGAGACGATCGAGGTATGGTTCAACGGCTACTGGCTCACCAACGTCACCACGGCGTCTGGCGGCACCTTCAGCGTCTACTACCCCGTACCACAGGACTCGGATTTGGGACCACAGCAGATGGAGTTGCGCTTCATCGGCAGCACGTTCTATCTGCCCTCTGAGGCGAACACCACCTGGAACGTCTACAGCCCGGTCAACCTGGAGCTGGTTCTGCCGACCGAAATCGCGATCAACGACCCAATCGTGTTCACGGGCACGGTGCGCGACAACCTGCCAGACGGTTGGATCTACAATCACTCGGTCGAGTTGCGCTTCAACGGCACGTTGGTGGGTACCGCGTACACGGACTCCGACGGCGTCTGGGTGCTGAACTGGACCATCCCCCCCAACATCGGGCTGGGTAGTCATCCAATCGAGGTCTACTCGCCCGCACAGGGGTGGTACCGCGAGGGCGTGACCAACGGTACCATCTGGGTCGCTCACCACTCGTCCATCCTTCTGTCTGTAGAGGACAACGGGCATGCCACACGCGGCGAGTTCTGGAACGTCAGCGGTCGGCTCTACGATTCGGATGAGCCGGGCCTGCCTGGAATCGCTGGCCGCAACGTCGACATCCTGCTCGATGGCGTGTTCGTGAACACGGTGATCACGGATTCAGAGGGCCGGTTCCAACTGCTCGTGCCCGTCAGCATGGTCTCCGCTCGTGGGGAGCACACGCTGTCAGCGCACTACGCCGGAGAACCCGCATGGCTGGCGGCCAACGACACGACGTCCCTGACGACTTGGGCCGACATCAGTTGGCAACTGGTGGAGAGCAGCAACATCATCATCCGCTCATCTTCCAGTCATCCGGTCATCATCGAAGGGCGCATCCTTGAGCAGGGAGGCAGCGGTAACCCGGTGTCCGACCTCGACCTGACGCTCTACTGGAACACTTCGTCGCTCGACATTCGCACCAAGTTGGTGTGGCTGAACGACAGCAGCTTCCGCATCGAGTTGGTCGCTCCGCAGACGATGACCCCTGGTGACATCACGCTGACCCTCAAATCCTCCAAGAACAGCACTCGCCACTTCAACTACGGCGAGGTCAACATCTCGATCTTCGTCGTCATCGCCGTCGACTTCGAGGTGGGCATCCTCGATGTGCCGCACATGGGCAAGAAGGTCATCGTGTGGGTCGAGGCGCACGCCCGCGACACTCAGTTGCCGGTGGCGGACATCGAGGTGGCCGCGGTGCTGCACAACGAGTCCTACGTCTACAGCCGGACGCTGATCGGGCGGACTTCCGCCAACGGTTCGTTCTGGTTCGAGTTCGTCTCGGTGGCGCCCACCGACCCCTACGGGGACAAGTCGGCGTACGGCGATCTCTACGTGCAGATCAACTCGTCTGACGAGAAGGTGGCGGCCGACGACCGTGCGCTGCTGGAACAGACGCTGTCAGTGAACGTGCTCCCCCCTGAGGCGGTGGCGGACGCCAGCTTCGGCTGGATCTACGGCGGCATCGCCGCGCTGGTGCTCGCGGCGCTGGTGTTCGCCGTATGGTGGCGCCGTCGCCAGTTGACCGCCATCGAGGAGTTGGCGGACATCTTCTCCTACACCGCGGAACTGCTGGCGGCTGGAGATGCCGTCCGCGAGGCGATCTTCAACTGCTACGAGGGGATGTGTGCCGTGCTGATGAAGCACAGGTTCCTGCGCCGCGACTTCGAGACGGTTCGCGAGTTCGAGATGGCCATCCGCAAGGCGCTGCCGATCAACGAGGACGCGCTCGTCGCCCTCGACAGTGTGTTCGAGGAGGCGCGCTACTCACGCCATGAAATGGCCGAGGCGCACAAGAACCAGGCCCAGGAGGCGTTGGGCAAGGTGCTCGTAGAGATCGAGAGTCTCCAGGAAGTCCCGGCGCGGTGAGGATCAGTCTCGACTTCGGTCGAGATTGAGGTGCAACTCGCCCCCCGCCCAGATGGCGTCAGCGAGGTTACAGTCCGCCGGCAGCGTGAACAGCCGCTCCAGACGCTGGCTTCCCTCGGTCGCCAGTTGCAAGCGGAACACCTCCCGGCCATCCACCTCGCCCATCGACAGGCCGACACCGGACAACTCGCAGCCGTGCAGTGGAATGACCAATGCCCCGTCCTTCTCGCTGCCCCCGAACAGTTCCAGGAACGTGTCGGTGCGCAGCACACCAGCGACCTTTTCGAAGCGCGATTCGATGTCTCTGGCATGCTCGACGACCACCGTCTGATGCAGGGATATCGCATCCTTGAGGTGATCTGGTTCACCGAGGAAGTGCGCATGCAGGGTCTCAGGCGTGACATCCAGTCCGGCGGTCGCTCGTGGCGCGTCAGGAGGGGGGGTGTCGGGGTGGCCCGGGTCGCGCTCCTCGATGGGCACTGCGTTCCAATCCATCGCCGACTCCCCCCTGCGCTCCTCGCCACCCCATTCAAACGCTTCGTGGAGTCACTCACTGGAATGGTCGCCCTCAGGGTGACGTTTGAAGAAGCGACGCACATGCCTGCGGGTGACATCGGGAGAGGTGCACCTGAGCACCTCGAGTCCAGCCGGGAGCAGGCGGGAGTAGTTCGGGGTGAGCAGGCGGTCCTCGAGCAGCAGCACGAAGGCGCGGTCACCGATCTTACGAATCGGCCTGCCCATCCCCTGCAACACGCTGTTCAGCGCCGGCTGCTGCACCGCGTAGCGGTAGGCATTACCTCCGAACCTCGTCCCGTAGTAACGCTTGCGAGCGTCGGATTCGACCGACGGGGGCGCTACTGGAAGACCGACGCAGACAACCGCGTCGAGCAGATTGGCCTCGTAGTCGATACCCTCGGCCAGTTTCGCCCCGAAGGCACCAGCCAGCAGCACTCGCTCCCCGGTGCTGCGTGCCAGATGCAACTCGCGCAGCATACCATCGACACGCCTCTTGGTCCATCCGCGCTCTTCGAGCAGCAGCTTGCGTCCTGGCCAGAACCCATCGCCGATGATCCCCTCCAGCAGGTCGTAGGATGGCAGGAAGACAGC
>CATMIM010000168.1 GCA_950068635.1 uncultured Candidatus Poseidoniales archaeon | reverse complement strand
CATATGATCCACCAGAGTGACCTTCGGTAGGGGAACAGCCACTGGTACCGGGCAGGGGCACAACTTGCATGAACTCGAATTCGAGTCCGGTGTCCGTGGTGCCGCTGGTCGTCACTTCGGCCAGACCGCCTTCGGATGGGAGTTCGCTGCTGGCCGCCCAGAAGCTACCCATTCCAGATATCTCGATATCATCCTCGATCATTGCCGCCTGTGGGTGTTCCTGCCCTTCCCTGTCCTCGCTGTACCGGCTGATCGTAGCACTGACATCACCATCTAGGTCGCTACCGGTGTAACGACCCTCCAGTTGGTTGGACACGGTGAGTTCGACCTCCCCTTCGGACTCGAACTGGCTGAGCGCATCCTCTGCGCGCTGGGGTGAGACGCGGACGATCGCTATGTCGACCTCGGCACCCTCGACGGGGCCAGACGCATCGTAGGAGAGTGCGGTGACGGTGTACGGAGCATCAACGGAGGTCGTCTCGTCTTGTTCGACCAACACCCCTACTGCGGAGACGACGAATATCTCATCGGTGCCTTCCCATAACATCGCTTCGAGCATTGATGGACGCAGTGCCTCCATGCGGAGTTCGGCATTCTCGACTCTGCAGCCCATATCGGCACAGTCAGGTTCGTAGTTCTCCAGCGGTTGGGTGAAACTCCAGACGGTATCTTCGATGTGGGATGCCGTCAGGCGACCGAGGTAGCGCTGACGTTCATCATCGTCCTGCTGGAGGACTGTGCTGACCGTGATGCCGTTGCTGTTCGTCATGCTCATCGAGAATTGCGAGGGATAGTCAGAATCATCCCATGGTCCCCAGAAATTGACTTCGATACCGAGATCGAGCACGTTGGCGTCGTAGTCGGATGTGCTTACGTCGTACAACTCGTTGAAGATGATTGAACCATCATCTTCACCGCCTTCTTCAGCACCTTCTTCCTCTTCTCCGTCGGGCGACCAATGCATGTAGCGATCCGTGCCCGAAGCGTTCTCAATCCAATCTCCGAACTCTCCGACTGCATCGCCGACGGTTCCCCAGATGGGGTCTTCCATGGTGTCGACCAGGATGTCAAGCAGGTCTTCGGGAAGCGTGTTGAAGTCATCGAACACGTCGTTCACGTAGGATGAGTCCGTACTCGACTCCATCTTGGCAGTCCATGCCTGACCCTCGGTTGTTTCGAGGAGTTTCTCGTATTGCCAGATGATCACATCCGGAATCTCATCTCCATTGGTATCATGGATGTCGGTCTCCTCGAGTACTTCGGCCATTTCCACCCAACGAACGATCAATTTCTGGATCGGCGTCATGTTGTCGAAGTCTCCTTCCAAGAGTGGTACTATCCATGCTTCCAAGGCATCAATGATGGCCTCAGGATGGATGGAGACGGCGAGCAGCGCGATGTTGTGAAAGATGGTCTGAATGGATTCTAATTGCTTGCTGTTGTCGGCGAGGCTGTTCAGGGCCTCTTCCAGGGCAAGCCATTCATCGCTGCCCAGCAGCGCATTGTAGGCTGCCTCGAAATCTCCACTTCCCTCGTAACGAGTGAAATTCTCAATCGGATCGAAGGTCATCATGTAATCTACGACTTCGTCGAAGTCATCGAAGGTCCTGGGTAGCGGGAAATGGTTAGCATACACCATCAGGCCGATGATCGTCGCCATGCTGGCATCGATGTCCTGTGAATCGAAGAACTCCATCAGCGTCTCAAGGAAATTCGCGCCGGCGGACATGTTGTACTGGGTATGTCCCGCAGAGAGCATGTCATTCCAGAGTTGTTCGCTACCCCCTGATCCCTGACCCTCGGTCGCGGTCGTGACGAATGACGGCCATCCTCCGCGGCTGCTACCCAGAGTATCCAGATCAGAGAATTCGTTCCTGATCTCCATGGTCGGATTTCCTATGTCCCACGCTGTGTCGACAGCTTGCATCACCTTCTCGAACTCGGCACGGAATACCTTGCTCAGTTGAGTGGGGTCGTCGATGGCACGCAGGTTGCCATCCTCGGCAATGATGCTGGCGCCATACACGCCTCCAAGCGAATTGACGGGGATGATGTAAGTGCCCTGCCAGGTCATCGTGTCGGCGTCTTCCTCGTGGACCCCGGTCTGTGTCAGTACGATGGTGTCGACGTAGACGCCGCTCCCAGGTAGGCTTACCGAGGTGAGCATGCCGATGGGGTCAACGCCACGGAAGTGCAGGATGTCCGCGGTGACGATCGTATTGCTGGAGTGTCCGCGTGTCAGTGCCATGATCTCGACATCTGAGCCGACACTGGCGAATTTCGTGGTGACGTATCCATCGATGCTCAGAGTGGTATGAACACCGTTGGCGGTTTCATTGTCGTTCGGTGCTGCGATTTCAGCCATGCTCGGAGCAACTGACATGCACAGCATCAGGGCTACAATCACAATCGGGGTGCGCTTCATACGCGCGCGTGGACAGCAGACCTAATTAGGGATATTGCGTGAATTATTCGATGCTGCACATTGTCACCTGACAGACACACCGAGCCTCAGTGTCCCATTTTCATCTACTAGGGAGGCACATCCGTGTTGGTCCGTGTCGACTTCGCTCCAAGTGCCTCCATTCGGTGTGAAGGTGCTGCTCGGCAAGGTGAGTGCCTCGAGCCAGGTGCTCATGGGAGCTATGGCCACTCCACCGGAATTGAATGCCTCCCACGACCGTGAGGACACCATCTCATCGTCTGGACTGTGACACCAGGGGGAGGAGTTGACCACCTCACCGAGATCCATCAACCCGCGAATACCCTCCATCTTGGTTGGAATTCCGCTGGTGCTTGGGCTTCCTTCGAGTTGAACCCAGCCATCTGGATGTGGGATGGTGATGGGAGGTGCGACCGGTTCTCGAGTGGCCGTCAGAATGATGTCCCGGCTCGGGAATCCTTTGCATCTGGAACTGTCAGGCAGGCACCCTCGAGCATTCAGCGCATGGTCCAGCAGCGTTTCGATGAAGATCCAGGGTCCGGTTCGGCTCTCCGTGCCTCCATCGGACGGGATGAAGGCCGCGCGTGTCCTGCCATCAGGACTCCATCTCGGAGGGTCGTGCACGATGAGGATCTCCCAGTGCCCGGAAAGATCGCCCGCACCCCAATCCACCGACAGCCATTCTCTGCCGATGAAGCCGTCCATGACATTTTCACTGAGATGAGTGAAGTTGAATTCAATTTCAATCCGGGACACCTCACCAACCAGGTTTGGGATGAGGATGGTGCCATTCATGCGCACACCGGTTGGAGATGTTGAGCAATCCGTGCATCCTTCGCTGACCACACCCCGCGAATCCACCTCGATTTCAGCAGATGCATATCGGGCGTCCTCACCGAGCCCGAATGCATCCAGAGAGGACTGAGTGGAGAGATCGATGGTCCCGGACAGGTGGGTCACCTCCAGATCAGGACTTGGATTGGAGGGCGGCTCGACACCGATCGAGAATATGGCTGACACCACGAGACCCAGGATGACCCATTCGCTGATGGATGAAGCCTGCCCGTTCGTTGTGCCCACGAATCTGCGAGAGGACCGTTCTTGATGGAATTACCCTCACTCTTCTTCGTCGTCTGGCTCGTTCCCATCCATGACGGTGGGAGCACCTCCGAAGAGCAGCAGCAGCGCTCCGATGAGGGCGGCGGCGGCGACGAGCAGCAACCAGTCACCTTGGCCGACCCCCTCGTTCGATTCAGTTTGAGTTTCGGGTTCTGGTTCCGGTTCGGGCTCGTCACCGTTGGAATCTGCTGGATGGTCGTCCTCGGAGTGGCCGTCGAGCTGAACGGTGACGGTGCCATTGATGACCGTCTTGGGCACGGCCATCACGCTGTACAGCCGCGCCAGGTCGGGGAACTCCTGGGCCTCGATGACGTCGGCGGTGACTCGGGGTGTCTCCATGGTCATGGCGTGGGCCAAACTGGCCAACCGAGGGCAGTGGGGTCAGCCGGGAGTGACGAACACCTGGATGTGGACGTCCTGCTCCAGCTTGCGCAGTATCTTGCGGGTGGGCAACTGAAGGGGGCTTACGGCTCTGGAAAGGGTGACGATGTCATCCACCAGTGTGGCGAACTCGTAGCCGGAAGGGGTGCCGTAGTAGCGCAGGCGGGGCGCCTCCTGGCCGGGGACGGCCATGGCGATGCACGGCACGA
>CATMIM010000167.1 GCA_950068635.1 uncultured Candidatus Poseidoniales archaeon | reverse complement strand
GGATGGTCCACGTCTTGGCCAATGGGCCCTCGAGGTCAACAGAACTGATCCACAACTGCAACGGCGAGGTCGAATCAAGGGTTTCTCCCGTGACCGAGTCCGCTGCTGACGCGTCAGTCACCGACTGGCCGTGCAGCTCGATGTTGTCCGTGTCCAAGGCGGCGCTGCTCCAGTTCACCCACAGCCGCCAGTTCGACTCCTCGCCGAGCGCACCCAATTCGAGTCCGTCCGGGAGAGTGAACTGAGCGACCTCATCACAGAAGTCAGGGTTCCCTGGGTAGAAGTCAATTGTGAGACCCGTTGCTGAAGCGGTGGGACAACCATCACCATCGAGGTCGGACCACGCGAGGTTGTCGAGTGGGAATGCGTCCCCGTTCTCGACCCTCAGGCCGGAACCCTGAGAGATGGTGAAGGTGTAGTTGTCACCGTAACCATCGCCGTCGAAGTCGTTGCACTGCGTCGGGTCCGAGGAGAAGGCGTCGCCGTTCTCGTTGATGCGATTGCCAGCATCCAAGTTGTAACTGTAGTTGTCACCGCAGCCGTCACCATCGAGGTCTCGCCACTGGGTTGCATCGTTGGGGAGGGCATCACCCGACTCGGCGGTTCGCAGACCCTCGGAATCTAGGGAATAGAGGTAGTTGTCACCGTACCCATCACCATCGGCATCGTGCCATTGTGAACTGTCGCTGACGAACGCGTCAGCGTTACCTGCTGGATGTGCCAGCCAGGTCGAATCGGGGTCGGAATAGCCATCACCATCTGTATCGGGACAGCCGAAGCGATCCTCTGTGCTGTTGCCCCACACCTGCGGACATCCATCACCGGTGGGACTGGAACTGTTATCCCCCCAGCCGTCACTATCGGAGTCATTGTGCTGGGTCGGGTCATCTGGGAACACATCGATGTTGTCCGGCCAACCATCACCGTCCCTGTCCGCCCTTATGACCACTATCGACCCGGTGTTGTTCACCACCACGATATTGCCATCGGAGGTTCTCTGACCGAGTCCCCTGGGTAGATGCACCGTGGTGTACGACGATACCCGCGTCGCCTGTCCTTGCAGTGTCATGTTGAACATCTCCACCTGTCCCGTCGCTGAAGTCCCAGCATCACCGGTCGCGACGACGAGCATCCCGTTCTGAAAATGAATCAGCGCTCCGAACGCCTCTCCGAGAAGCGCCCCTTGGCTGACCACCTGTGCTCCCTGAACGTCGTAGATATTCACGACCCGGTCCCAGCCAGCCGTGACCAGTATGTCCGTGAGGGGCATCCACTCACAAACAGCTGTGTAGTTACCGTGGCTGTACACGATACCGTCGTCCACCCAGTTGGCGGGGTCGGGATCGCTGGTGTCCCATAGGCGCACACCACCGGCCTGACCGACCGAGGCGAGCCGTGTGCCCTGGTCGTTGAAGGAGAGAGCCCAATGAACATCGGAGTAAGACCACTCCTTGAGTACAGTGACCGTGCTGGCGGAGTAGTCGATGATCGCCACCCGTCCGTCGCTGGTCGTGTTGCTGGAGTTCTCGCCCCACGAAATGGCGGCGTACTGGCCACCGGGATGGATGGAAACCCTGCCGAACACCGCGAAGGTGTGCTGCTGGGAGATGTCGTATTGCCAGATCCACTTGCCGTTCATGTCGCAGCCGACGACCATGCCATCGCTGAAGCCCGCTGCCCAGAAGGCCTGTCCCCAGGAGACGCTCTTTGTGAACGGGATCTCTGGGAGGTGCTGTCCGAAACTGGGGTGCCAGCACTGGTTGATGATGGCGCCGGTACGAGAGTCTCGCAAGGTGCTGACGCCCGACGCGTCGGCCGAGACGAATTGGTCGAGCATCGGGTGCACGGCTATCTCTCGCGTCAGAGAGGTGCCGAAGCGGTTGGCTATTCGCAATTCGAACTTCTGCACATCGACGATCCACACCTCGATGGCCCCGTCGCGCCCGGCGGTCGCCAGCCGGGTGTCCTGAGAGTCGGCGGCGACGGCGAGCACGTCAGCATGAGTGCTGTTGGTGCCGACAACAGTCGAGTGAAAACCGACGTCTGTCTGGATCTGACCGGCGCTGTCTATGAGCATCATCCGACCGGGATCATGCAGCCCTACGCCGAGATAGCCGCCTCCGGGCATCCACGCAAGACTGCTTACATCCTGCAGGAGGGTGTTGTACCAGAATACTCCACCGTCGATATGGTTGAAGTTGCTGATGACTCCCTCGGACGCGGACGGCCTCGTCCAGCCGACAGTGTAGGCATTGCCGTTAGGCTCCCAGTCGATCGCCCACGCGTTCGCCTCCGAACCAGCGACGTTGCGCGTCCAGTACAGCGACATGTTGCCGGCATCGATGCCGTAGACCACATCGCGGTTGAAGCCCTGCGTGGAATCGTAGTGACGTCCGGTGGCGGCGATCACGGAACCGTTGGGGGAGAAGGAACAGTCTGTGGGCCACGAGGTGACGAACAGGGAACCGGAGTTGGCCGAGGTTCCGGCAGTGAAGTAAGTGGTGTCGGCGACCACGACCTCACCACCGATGTTCGGGTCGTCGATGAAACCGCAGAACACGACGCGCGAACCGTCGTCGGAGATGTCGAGTCCCCACAGGTTGCCGTTGTACTGGCCAGACATGTCACCTGTCCACGAACCGGAACGCATCAACGTGGAAGAGGCGGGACGAGAGCCTTCGTCAGTCACCTGATAGGCGAACCAGTTCTGCTGGCTGTCAGCGGCGAGCACCCAGTCATCGGAGAGGAAGATGACATCGACCAGCGTGTTCGCATGCCCGATCCAGAGCAGAGAGCGCCCATCGCTGATGTTCCACACGTGCAGACGGCGGTCGTTCAGGTCTACCGCGGCGAGCAGTTGTCCGTTGGGGCTGAAGTCGAGATTCCACAACGCACCATTCGTTCCCGGTTGCCACATCTCAGGGGACCATCCATCCACGGTCGGAGGGGCATCTGTCATCGTCCATGTCACCGCTGCCGCCCGATCCACCGCGGGCTCATCTTCGAGCTCCGACTGAACCGGGTACTGCGCCAGCAGCACACCGAGTGTCGAGAGTACCATCAGCAGCGCCAATCCCATCGCCTTGCTGCGCATGCAACGACGAGAGCCTACTTCCATCGTAAGGGTTCCCGACCGCTGGAAGCACATCCGATGGCCCGATCTGGGGGTCATCAGTCGTCTACTCGCTCGACGACACGCACGATGTCCGCCCGCATAGTGATCGGGATGGGCACCACCGCTTCGAACAGTTCGACCGTCACTTCCTCTTTGCCCTCGGAGACGACTGTGACACGTGCGCGGTTACCGCGGAACTGACCTGAGCGAATCTCGACGATGCATCCGACCTCGATGCCTGCTGTAGCCGACTTCGGTTCCAGATAATTGGTGACGACCACGAGCGAGGCCTCGCCGTCGAGTACCTTGGAGCAGCCGCGCATCGGCGTGGTCACGCCTCCGGCGCGACCGATGACCTTCTCCACGTGATGCTTGGCGCTCGCCTCGACGAACACGTATCCGCGCATCGTGTGCGGATGCAGCACGCTGAAGATCTCATTCTGGATGTCCTGCAGCGAGCCCGTCCCTGAAAGCCGAGCGCGGATCTCCTGTGCGATCTTCTGCTCCTGGCCGATGGTCGTCTTGAGCATGTAGAGGAACGAGCCGACATCACCGTACATCTCACCCAGCTGGGATACGACCGGACGAACCTGCATCCCGCTCACCTCGTCCGAACCGGGCATCTCCTCGGGGCTGATCTTGTTGATGAATCCCGGATCCACCCACAGAGCTTCGTCGTAAATCGAACCGACTGTGATCTCCGCAGTCTCGGATTCGAACAGCACTGGAGTGATGTCGTTCAGCCGGTTGCCGAACTCGATGCCGCGATCCGCGCCTGTACGCACGTGGGTCAGCGCCGAGATCGGAATGCCGGTCGCATCCTCGACGCAAGTGGCCACATGACCGATGTCATTGATGTCTCCCAGCCCGAATACCCCATCCCAGCAACCGGGGAAGTCGGGAACCGAATCAGAACGCTTCAGCAGCAGAAGTTGGTCAGCATGGCGCACGAAGGCGATGAATCCGTCGGAGTGGAACTCTTCCACAGCAGCGGGCGCATCGACGTCTGCCTCCTCGATCTCCTCAACCGTCTCTTCCTCGG
>CATMIM010000166.1 GCA_950068635.1 uncultured Candidatus Poseidoniales archaeon | reverse complement strand
GACGGGGATTCTGCGAGCATCACCATCGCGGCCGCGGTCATCTCGGCGCTGGAGGATGTGCCCATCGACCAGAACCTGGCGATGACCGGCTCGCTGTCGGTTCGTGGCGAGGTACTGCCGATCGGTGGCGTCACAGCCAAGATCGAGGCCGCCGCCAAGAGCGGAATAGGCCGCGTGATCATCCCGACTGCCAACATGAAGGACGTGCTCATCGATGACGAGTACAAGGATATGATCGAGGTCATCCCGGTCAATAACCTGACCGATGTTCTCGATGCCTCGCTGGTCGCCGGCGAACGCAAGGTGTCACTCGTCGAGCGGCTCGGCGACATCGTCGGCAGTCTCACCTCAGACCCGACCACACGGCCCGCGTGATACACAGATTCGCAGGCGGCGTCGAGCCGAGAACCTGAAGGCTGGGACGGGTTGCTGGCCTTGAGGGCGCAAGATGGTGGAGCCGGAGATCGTCTGTCATGGCGGTGCCGGACATGGTGCACGCGACCAGCCAGGTGTTGACCTAGCCTGTGAGGCCGCATGGGACGTGCTCTCCTCTGGAGGGACGGCTCTCCAGGCGGTGTTGGATGCGGTTGTGATCATGGAGGACGATCCGCGTCTGAATGCTGGGACGGGCGGACGGGTGCGCGATGATGGCAGCGTGCAGCTCGACGCTGCGGTCGCCACCAGCGATGGCCGGCTAGGCATGGTGATGGCCATCGAGGAGACCCCTAATCCAGTGCTCGTGGCGAAAGAATTGCTTGACGAGCCTTCCCACGCGCTCGCGGGCGAGGGCGCCCGCACCTGGGCAGACAGCAAGGGTATCGAGCGTTCACCAGTGGTGGGTTCACCTCGCCCGGTCGCCTCGGACACGGTCGGAGCCATCGCGCGTGATCGAAGCGGTGCATTGGCGGTGGCGTCCTCGACAGGTGGCTGCACAGGCAGACCGGCCGGCAGGGTCGGCGACACCCCAATGTGGGGCTCTGGCCTCTGGTGCGATGCGAACATCGGTGTCGCCGCGACAGGAATCGGCGAGTCGATAATCGAGAAGCTCATCTCGTACCGAGTCGCCGCGGAACATCAGCGCAACGGCGGTGATCTCTCCGCCGCGCTCAAATGGGGCATCGACCAGTTCTCCCCCGATATCCAGGTGGGACTGATCTCCTTGGATGCTGCTGGTGCTAGCCAAGTGTTGGCGAACACGGGTATGCCGTGGGCCGCGCAACCGTGAATCAAGCCAATCCGAGCGCTGTCAACAGCAGCCCGACAGGGTCTCCGAGCAGGAACAGCGGGAGCGTCCCGAGCAGCAGGAAGACGAGGAACGGATACTTCTCTGTGACCCACGCCTTATCGGCCCCTGCCTCGGCAAGTTCCTCCAGCACCCTGTCCACCTCGTTCTCCGCCCTGCCACCTCGCTGTGGACGCGTTCTGCTGACCACCGACCGCTCGCCATCGGGCGTCTCCATCACCTCGTCGAGCAGCCAGACGTGCCGGCCCGGGATCTGCCCCAACTCCATCCGGCGGGCGTGCCATGCCATGCGCAGGTTGCCAGCATCCCCAGCGCGGAGGTTGCCGATGAACACCCACACGGGAAGCACGAGGAAGGCGACCGCCCCCCAGATGAGCAGTGAGAGAGCGGGCGGTGTGATTCCTGCGGGGGTGAAGTGGACGGCACTCCACCAAGGCAGGCAGAGCGCCACGAACATCATCCCCTTCACGTCGGCGCCACCGTGCAGCAGGCGCATGTGGTAGGCGAGTTCGAAGAACAGCAGCACGAGTCCGAGCAGCAGCACCCTTCCCCACGCCCACGCTGCTTCCGTCTTCTCGAAGTCGTACAGTGGAGCGACTCCTGAACCCACGTCGAGCAGGTCGAGCAGGACCGTGCCGTGCGTGTACGCGCCGGCGGCGAGGCCGATTCCACCTACCACGTACCAGATCGTGACCATCCAGTCCACCAGAGAGCCAGAGGAGAGGTCACTGAGCGTTGGTCGGCCGATCACCGTGGTCGACGCGTAGGCGACCATGGCCGAGACGGACAGCCAGATCGTCCAGTCCGCCTCAGTGACCCACAGTTCGAGGCAGAGGATGAACAGGGCAGGTTTGGCCCAGGTGATCCACCAGTCGTTGGGAACGCGCCGCGTCTTGAGGTCGAGATAGGCTGCGCCAGAGAGGCAACAGAGCAGCGTCAGCAGTCGGCTGGCGGCGATAATCTGCTCAGGTGTCAGCATGCCTGTCGGGCCTGCCACCGGGAACGCCCATAAATGAGGCGTGGTTCGCAGGGGTTGCATCCCATGCAGTCAGGAGGACGACACAGATGGACATCGAGGCCCGGCTGGAACAGATTTCGGGCGTTATCCTGCAGTTAGACGACTCCAAGGTTCCGCGCAATATCAGGAAGGGCGCACGCGACGTGGTCGATGACTGGCTGCTCAACAAGGTCAAGGAGATGGACGTCCGCATCGCCATGACCCAGAATCGCCTCGAGGAACTCTACGAGGACCCGAACATCCCGACGGAGTTCGGCACCCTCATCTTGCAGATCAACATCGCCCTGGAGAAATTGCTCTCTGAATCGAATGGCTGACTGCGGCTCTCGGGGGGCACCTCACGAACGGGTGATCGACCTTGAGCCCAGTTCGTTCACTTTCAGTCCATACTCCCCTCTCCGTGCGAAAACCAAGTGGGGTGTACGCGAGCCTCTGTGCCCATGCCGTCGAACGTCATCCGGAGCGTCGTGACCCCAGAAGGAATCATCGCAGCACACACCAGCGGGCTGGTGGTGTTCACTCCGAACCGAGGGGCATCACGCCAGATAGTTCTGCCCGCGGCTGCCACCTCGATGCTGGCTTTGGTCGGCCCGCAGCAGCGTGCCAACCGTCTGCTCGTCGGAGATCGGGGGGGCGCGCTGCATGTGCTGATGCTGCCGCAGATGGACCTGCTGAGCACGCACCAGCTCGGCGATGTGCCCGTCTCCGCCTTGGAATCCCAGTCCAAGGATGATTCACTGCGGCTGGTTGCCGGCCTGCAGGATGGTCGGGTGCTGGTGGTGGGCGATGACATTCCTGGAGGAATAATGCCCCTGTTCCGCGTCGATGGGCCGGTGTCGCTCATCCGCTGTGTGGACGATCAGTTGCATGTGAACTGCGGCTGGGAGCGGCACATACGTCACTGGAACGGAGACCATGTATCCAGTTCACGTCCGCACCGGCAACTGAGTCTCACTGAGGCCACTCCGGCTCCGGGGTGAGCCAACTGCACGTCGGGTGCGGTCGTGGCCAGCCAGCGGGTCGAGCACCCTCCTCTTCCATGCACCCAGCGAGAAAGTCGCGATGCCGCTCGAGTTCCGTCCGCACCTGCTCCTCGCCCTGCAGCCATTCCCCATGGCCACAGACGATCGATTCGAGGTTGAGTTCGAGTACTTTCTCCACGCTGGCATACAGGTCGGGCAGGCAACCGGTCGGCAGGTCCCAGCGGGCGGGGTGGGCGGGTTTCGGCAGCAGGTCGCCGGCGATGAGCACCCCGCGATCCGCAATCCAGTAGCCAACCGAATCGCTGGTGTGGCCCGGCAGGTGCAGGACCGTGATGACCACTCCACCCAAGTCGAACCGCTCGGATTCTTCGAGTGGAATGACATCGGTCACCGGCATGTCGGAGTTGAAGCGACTCGCCCAGGTAGTGAGCAGGTCTCCGCCTTCGAGCGCTCCCGCACCCGCAGGGTGGATGCGGACGGGGACATTCCAGTTCTCCGCCAGATGCTTCGCTGCGCCCGCCGTGTCGAAATGGCGGTGTGTGAGCAGCACCGCGCTCACCGCAGGCATTCCTTCCAGCGCCGCCTCGAGACGTTCGCGCACGTTCAGTTGGTACCAGCTCGTGCCGGGATCGATGACCACGCTCTCATCGTCACCGGAGATGACCACGCAGGATGAATCGTGATGGATGCTCGGGAGCCTGAGGAGTCGCATGCCGACCGAACGGTGGGTTGCACGCGAAGGCCATCACTGTTGCCACCGCCCACATGTGTGCGTGGCTGGCCTGTCAGTGGCTCAGTCATGCAGTCACGTTCTGTGTGAGCCGCTTAAATAGAGGCAGCAGGTCGGCGGCTTGATGGCCCGATTCCCTGAGGCTGAAGCGCGTCTTCTGGAGAAGCGCATCTGCATGAAGTGCAATGC
>CATMIM010000165.1 GCA_950068635.1 uncultured Candidatus Poseidoniales archaeon | reverse complement strand
GAGAGATGTCGCCTCTTTTTCAACCCACCGCCGAATTTCCGATTTCATTCAGGCAGGTGAGGTTTCAGCGCTCGTTGGATTGAAGAGAGAGGTGCGGGTCGGCGTGAGCCATGGGGAAGTTGAAGAGCGGGGATTTCGAGGCGACCAGAGCGCCTGATGAGATGCGTGAGGTCGATGTGACGCTCGATTTCACTGACAACGCGCTCGCAAGCGTGCTCTACCGCCAGGGTGAAACCACCGTGCTCGCCTGTGCCACGAAGGCTGACCGGCTTCCACGCTGGTTCCCGCGCAACGCCAACCGCGGCTGGGTGCACGCCGAATACTCGCTCCTGCCCGGCTCCACTGACTCCCGCTTCCAGAGAGAGCGCCGCGGTGCCAAAGGTCGCACTGCTGAGATCGAGCGGCTCGTTGCTCGCTCGCTGCGCGGGGCGATCGACCTCGATGCGCTCGGACCGGTGGCACTCACCGTGGATTGCGACGTGCTCAACGCCGATGGCGGCACCCGCTGCGCTTCGGTCACCGCCGCCAACATCGCGCTCAGGCTTGCTATCCGCCGGTTGATCGCTTCCGGCGACTGCCTTCCAGCGGATATCCGGCCGACCGAGGATGAGCGTCGCTCTGGGGCTGAGATTCCCGTGTTGTCCGCCGAGTCCCGGGCTGCTCACGAGCGAGCGGTACTGCCGCACGACATCGCCGCCATCAGCACCGGGCTGGTCGGGGGTGTTGCGCGCCTCGATCTCGATTACGTTCTTGACAGCGCTGCGGACGTTGACATGAACGTCGTGATGACCGGTGACGGGCGCTTCATCGAGGTGCAGTCCACCGGCGAGGAGTCGACCTACTCACGCGCGGAATTGGATGAACTGGTGTCCTTGGCCGAGCAGGGCAATGCAAAACTGCATGCCATTCAGGCGGCCGTGCTCTCAGGCGTCGAGTGAAGCACTGCGCTTCTCCGCGCCCACGCCAAAGAGTTGAAGTCGAACAGCCAGCGCATCGCGATTGCCTTGCGGCAGTAACTCAGCTGGGAGAGTGTCAGACTGAAGATCTGAAGGTCGCTGGTTCAAGTCCGGCCTGCCGCACTCCGCCGATTGACCGGGCTTTGCCAGGTTCAACTTTCGGTTTCGTCGAGGGTCGAGCCACTTTCGTCCTCGATCTCGTCCTCCTCGACCTCTTCGACATGCTCTCGGGGTTTGAGCCCAGCCTGTGTGTCCTTCTCGATGATCTCCTGCAGCTTCTTCTCGCGCACGATCACCACGTTGGCGATAGGATCTCCCGGCCGCACGAGTGGTGTGGTTGCGAGGCCCACCACATAGCCGGTCACTGGACTGGTGATGCTCACGACGCTGCTGCCGAACGGGTCGGTGATGTGGGCGATGGTCTCTCCCTTCTTCACGCTCGCACCCCCATCGATGAGTGTGTGCAGCAATCCCCCTTCTGGAGCACGGATCCAGCGGAAGCGACGGACAAGGATGCGCCAGCGAGGCTTGACGAGTTTCCCTTCCAGCATCCCGAGTTTCGCCATCACGTTGAGGATGCCACGGACTCCGCACTCCAGTGAGTCCGGTTCGAATCGATTCGAGGTTCCGCTTTCGAGCAGGATCGCCGGTACGCCTGCGTCGGTCGCCGTCCTGCGGATGCTTCCCTCTGGGCCGTTGGAGTGCAGAATCACCTCTGTGCCGAATGCCCGGGCCAGCTTCTTGCAGGTGGTGTTGTCGAGGTTGGCGCGCACGTGGGGGACGTTCATGCGCGTGTTCGGAGCCGTGTGCAGGTCGATGAGGTAGTCAGCCCGGCGCACCACCTGATCGAACAGCGTGTGTGCCAGTCGCTGCGACTGATTGCCATCCTTCTTGCCGGGGAAGAGTCGGTTGATGTCCCTTCCATCCGGCGCATTGCGGTCTTGCAGCAGCATGCCTTCGACATTGACGACCGGAACGAGGATCAGGGTGCCGCTCATCGCTTCCGGGTCTATGTGATCGTCCGTGGTGCCCGCTTGATGGTCGGAGCCGAACGCGAGTTGGTGGATGATTCCAGTTCCGTTCATCTCGTTGCCGTGGATGGCCGCTGTCACCACCAGGGTAGGCCCCCGTTCGCTCCCATGGATGATGTGCAGCGGGATGTTCATCGGGTTGCCCATCGGGTCGTCGCCGAGGTCGATCTCTGCCTGTTCACGGCTTCCAGGCTTGACCCGCACGTCACCGAACTTGAACGGCCCCCACTCGCCCATCGAACCTGCCTGCTCCGCATTCCGCTTTGAGTAATCGGGCGCTCCGATATGGAGCAGCGGAAATCTGGCAATCGTTCATTAACCCTCGATGATGGCTGGGATTCTCCCGGAGGAGATGGAGTGCAGAGTCTTCCACAACGCGCACACCAGGCCGTCGTCCTCAGCGCTCGCCGTTTTCAGGCGAGTTGCGTCACGACCCCTGTTGCTGCCAGTTGGGCAGACCTGCGAACCTGATGTGTCCGGTTCGAGGTAGGGTAGATGACAGAAACTGATGAAGAATTGAATGAACTGGTTGAGAAGGTGCTCGAACTCGCATCCGATGCGAACGCGGAAGCGGTGAAGAAGGAATTCGAGCGCTATCGGGACGAGTTCCTGATTCCGCCGAAGGATGCGATGCGCTCGGTGCTGCGAAAGTTCGAGGTGGCCGAGGAAGAAGTCGAGACGGCGGCGCGCAGCGCGTTGTCGAGCGGTGCCCGGGCGGGGCGGCGAGTAGACCGCTTCGAGGAACTCGATGCGAAGGACATGAACGTCACCATCGAGGTGAGCGTGGTCACCTACACGCCGCGCATCCAGATGGTGCGTGGCGAGGAGCGACAGATCGCCTTCGGCTGGATCGAGGACAATCCGTGGGGCGACTCAGGGGACCGCATCCGCTGGGACTTCAAGGACTGGGGCAACCATGCCGAGAACCTCGCACCCGGCTCAGTCGTCAGACTCGAAGGCACGTCGGTGAACGAATGGCAGGGCAGGCGCTCGCTGAACATCAACCAGTCCAGCCGCGTCGTCGTGCTGCGTGAGGGAGGACCCGCCGTATCGCTCGCGACCAGCGAGCCGATCAGCATCTCGGATGCGGGCGCCAGAGAGGGCTTCGTGACCATCGTCGGTCGCGTCATCAGCCGACGAGACGAGGTCATCAGCAAGCGAGACGGCAGCGGCGACCTGCCAGTCGTCAAAGGAAGGCTGGCCGATGAGACCGGTTCGCTCGGGTTCATCTGCTGGTCCGAGTTCGAACACGAGCCCGGAACACTGCTGCGCATCGAGGGTGCCTCGGTGCGCCGCTTCCGTGACAATCCGGAGCTCAACATCTCCGATCGCACCAAGGTCGAGGTCTTCATCGACAACAACTTCGCCAGCGCGGAGCAACTGGCGACCACCTCGATGCTCAGCATCGGTGACCTGCTCGATGGCGCGCGCGACGTGAGCCTCATCGCTCAACTGAACAGTTGGAGCAGCCGGGAGTTCACGAACGCCGACGGGGAGCAGCGCACCGTATGGGGCGGTGACCTGCTCGATCCGTCAGGCCGCTGCCGTGTCAGCGCGTGGTGCGAACTGCCAATCGATGTCGCGAACCTGCCGATGTTCGTCCGCTTCGACGGCGTGCGTGTGCGCTCATGGCAGGGCACACCGGACATCACAGTTGACGAGCCGGAGCAGGTGAGCCAACTCGAAGAGGCACCGTGGGAGATGATCGATGCCGAGCAGCACTGGGTCGAGTACACACTGCATGACCTGACATCCTCAGGCTCCAAGCGGGGAATCGAGACCTCCGGCACCATCGTCGCCGTGCGCGGGGACTGTGGCATCATCCAGCGATGCCCAGAATGCCGTCGCGTGCTGCGCGACGGTGCCTGCGCGGAGCACGGCGACATGCCTGGAGAGCGGGACCTGCGCCTGCGCTTCGTGCTCGATGACGGAATCAGCTGTGCATCGTTGCTGCTCAATCGTGAATCGAGTGAAGCACTGCTGGGCAAGTCGATGGAAGAGGTCGTCGAGGTGTTCGACCGCGACGGTGCCGAGACGTTCGTCAATCAGATGCGCGAGCAGTGGTTCGGCCGCAGCGTGGTCATGCGTGGCCGTGCGATCGTCGATGAGCAAGGGGCGATGCTGATGGCTGACCAGTTGGAACTCGACAACACCCCAGTCCAACAGCGTAGTGAAAAGGTGCGCGAAC
>CATMIM010000164.1 GCA_950068635.1 uncultured Candidatus Poseidoniales archaeon | reverse complement strand
AAACCCCCCCGCCAGTCGGAAACGTTGGCACTGTCCGGATGCGTCCAGTTCAACGTGGGTGTCGTGTCGCTGCCGAGCGCGTGACCGCTGACATCCCACGTAATGCTTCCATCCGCTGGAGATACCGGTGTGGCGGCTGCCCCGGGGGGAGTGCCAGTTCCGTTGCGCAGCCAGATGGTGAGGTACGGACGCCTGTTCGCCCAGACGCTGTCCGAGGAGTAGAACACCGCCTCGGCTGCCCGGAAGCCGCCGAACAGCGTCACGTTGAGGCGATCATCCCCATTGGAGACTGCGAGGTGAGCGATCTCGGTAACGTTGAGAGTGAACCAACTGGATGAGGACGGTTCACCAACATCGACCAGTTCACCAGTTTCGTTGCTGCCTAGCCCTGCGACCGCACTCCAATTCCACGTGCCATTCGATGTGGTGCCATTCGCAGCATCCGTCCACCCACGTAGCGTTGGGTGCGCAGAGATGCGCGGTGGGAGACCACCGGTCGTCGTGTTCACTGTGAGTGCCCACAGGTTCAACTCTGCCTTCACGATGCGCACACCTGACCGCTGTGGGAGTTCTTCCAACGGGATGGACAGCAGCGCTGACTTGGGACCATCGTTGGCCTTTAGACCCACGACCAACTCATCCGATGTGTAGTGCGTGAGGTCTCTCGCTGTTCCGCCGGACAGCCAGGTATCACGGACCTCGGGAATCCCCTGATCGGGTAACGCGTCTGAATCTCGTATCTCGATCCACGAAGTGGTTGCATCCTCCCAAGCTGCGTTGATGTTGGGGACCTCGAAGTAGGCTGTCTGGCTCCAGTTACCCAACTGGTTCGTCACCGACGAGCCGCGCACACGCCAGTACCAGGTGTTGCCTGTCGAGAGGTTGCTCGGGGGAGTGTAGGTGCGGGCGGTCACGTTGAAGTCGTTGATCTCGGACCACGAGCGAGCGGTGGTGTAGTTGGAGGAGATGAACGTCGAGTCGGTGTCCATCTCGACCACCCAGCCGTTGGCGATGATCGATCCGGAATGGTTCCAGTGCATGGCCGGTTGCCTATTCGGCCCGATCATGTCAGCGGCCATCGACCATACGCCGCCCACCGGCGAGACCGGCATGGGTGGATCCGGTACATCCATGGAGCCGGGCGCATACGTGATCGAGAGTTCAGGATAATATGAGGTCTGGCCTGCATTCTCCTTGTCAGACATTACAGCCTGCCCGCTGCCCGAACCGATGATGATGAAATCTACCGGAACATTCCAACGCATCGAGTTCTGCACGGCAACGGTCACGTTCCATTCGAACTCTGTCGGGGTGGTGCAGGTGCCGCTGCAGGGAATCGTGATGGAGTCGAGCAACTGCCCTCGATCACTTCCTCCCGCTCCAGCCACATCCCATGAATCGACTCCGTTGTATGTGTCCCACGTGGCGCTGCCTTCGCGCCACAGGTGCTGATTCAATTCGTAGACCGAGGCGGGTACTGAACCACTGATGTATGAGGACCACATGCTGAGTTCTACATCCGTGACCGCGAAGCCAGGAGGTAGCGCATGGCTGCGGACGTCGCAACCGAACAGCGTGTACTGGCTGCTCGTGATCGACAATTCGCCGGCGTCGTTGGATATGTTGGTCGCCAGGCTGTCGATGTAGGTGTCACCACAGAACGGAGCGTCGATGCTCGACGAGGCGTTGCCGTGCCGCAGGCGCAGTTCCCACTGGTTGTTACCCAGATAGGTCGAGTTCAACTCGCTGATGAAGAACTTCTGCGTGGTATGGGCGGAGATGTCCCCATCCTCCACCACCTGGATGCGCCAGTAGTAGTAGCGCCCCTTCTCAAGATTCCATGTTGCTGGTACGGCGAACGTGCCCGCGGACGTGCTGATTCCGGAGTTCTGCGCCCAACTCTCAAGGTGGTGAACCACACCTGTGTCGAAGTCCGAGGTGTTCGCCAACTCGAGGATGATCTCGTCGTTGCTGATGCCCGTTGTGTCCCACTTGAGCATCGGAGTCGTGTCCCCAGTCAGGTTGTAACTGCTGTTCACCCAGACACCCTGACCATCGCGCGGAGAGATGACATTGGTCGGAGTGGGAGCCATCCCGTCTCCCCACTTGTAGGTGATGAGCATCTTCGGACGGTAGGTCCAGCCACCATCCTCACTGCTCCCGAATTCCACCCAATCATTGCCGCTCGTTGGACCCAGAAGGATGAACGAGATGCCCGGGCTGCCTTGATATCCCCAGGTGTTCACGTCCCTGAGATACTCCTGCACTGCAAAGGTGACATCGAAGTCGAAGGTCGGGCCGGTCTTGTTTCCGTTGAGGACGTCCAGCGCAGTTCCGATCTTCTCGTAGACGCCCCATGCAGTTCCGCCGCTCGTCCAGTTGTTGACGCCGTCCGAGGTGTTCCAGTCTGCATCATTCTCAGACCAGTCGTTGAGATATTGCTCGTGGACAGATATCCACGCGTCACCCTCCCTGTCGGTGCGCCGCATCGAGAGTTTCGCCGACTCGATGGTTGCGTTGGTGTGCATTCCGGTGTCAGGAAGGTCGAACCTGATCATGGTGTGCATCTCGCCGTAATTCGTATTGTTGGAGAATCCGACCCTCATGCTGGAGTCGTCATTGCCTCCAGAGTAGTTCGGCATCCCAGAGCGCACCCAGGTGTCATCGATCGTGCCGCGGCTCAAGTTCAGCGTGTCGCGATAGTACGTCTCGTTCGCTGAGCCGTTCGACTGCAGCGTGACATCGTGCTCAGGGAGCATGAACCAGCCGCTCTCCCACTCCGACAGTTGGTCTGACATGGTCGAGCGCAGTCGCCAGTGAATCGTCTTCCCTTCCAGCAGAGCGTCGGAAGAAGGCACTGTGAAAGTGCCGTTGGACCCGGAGATGCTGAAGTCGGAGTTAGAGGGCCAGGATACGAAGTCCCAGTCACCATCGGTCGCCTCCCTGAAGTCCTTGCTGCTGGAGAAGTGGGCCTCGACTCCCGAACCGGAAAGATTCGTCCAGGAGACCGTTGGTTCTGTATCTGCGCTGAGCACGAGATCAGGTGTCATCACCACTGAACCATCTGCAGGTGAGGAGAGCAGCACAGCCGCCCCCGTCGCCGGTTGGCTGTTGCTGTGTGTGACGGTCATCGTAGGCCGTTTGCTGGTGGTCGGATGCTCGCTGCTGTGCAGGACATAGATGGCCATGCCAGACGATGTCACGGCGAGGGACAGGTAGGAGAGACCAGCGGCGAGCGCCTGCTGGGCGATGGCGGTGATGTTCACCGTCACCGAGCCGCTGCTTCCCGGAAGCTGGGCTCGCGGTTCCCATTGACCTCGATCGTCATCCCCGTTCGCCCCGGCGTCACTCCAAGTGGTGTTGTGGGTCCTGTTGAGGTAGGTGGCATTCGCCTCCTCGTAGGTCCCATTCAGTGCTGCTGCGTGGATGTAGGTGCTCCCTTGACTTCCGATATGCACGAAGTGAAACGTCACCGACGCGCTCTGGATGGATCCTGCCGCAGGCACCATTTGGCTTCCGCCGCTTGTGTTGGAGGTCAACGGGAATGTGAACAACAGCGTGGGCCGTTCATCCATCAGTCCCGAGGAGAGGTTCAGGTTGTACGATGAGCCTTCTGTGGCATTCGGTGCGGTGACGTTGAGCATCGTGTCGGCGCTGGCGGTCGATGAGCCCGTCACCCAGAAGGGACCCGATTCATTCTCCAATTCGATTGGAGATGAAAATACACTCCACGGAACCAGCACCATCAGCAGCGCTAGCAGGCACGCAGCCATCACTTTACGACGCGATTCATTCATCCCAAGCATTGCAACCGACTTTCGGCGAAACGCTGCATGCATTAACCGCTTTCGGCCACGGGACTCTCCTTCGGAGTGTCCCGCGCGAGGAGCATCTCCACGACATACTACTGACGCAATGGTTATCGGCGGTCGTACGTGAGTCGGCGACGGTACGCGCAGCATGAGTCAGATGTGGGTCGAGAAGCACCGGCCGAAGAGTGTCGGAGACATCCGCGGACAGGCCGCGGTTGTCAACCGACTGGAGGTATACGCCGAGTCAGGTACCTTCCCGCACATGTTGTTCGCCGGCCCCCCGGGAACGGGCAAGACCACCGCCGCACTCGCCCTGACCAGAGATGTGTTCACGGACTCCTTTCAGGAGAACACCTTGGAGATGAAC
>CATMIM010000163.1 GCA_950068635.1 uncultured Candidatus Poseidoniales archaeon | reverse complement strand
GAGCAGCCGATAGGTGAGCACCTCGGCGCGGGCGATGGGCTTGCCGAGCAGGTAGTGCATCGTACCTCGCTCCATCTCGTCGCGCACCAGCCCGGTGGCGAGGAACAGCGGCAGGAAGATACCCAGCAGGAAGGTGAATCCCACTTTCCCGAATCCAAGCAGGAACGAGCGGTGCAGGGCCTCTTTCAAGAAGACGGATTCGTTCGGATCCTCATCCACGTTCGGGTCCCCACTGACTGTGTAGACCATCCCCGTCGTGGCGTTCATCCGGTAGTAGACATTGCATGGATGACCGTCCCCGTTGCGATCTTTTTGGCTTGGCAGTTCGG
The DNA here is from genome assembly GCA_950068635.1 of uncultured Candidatus Poseidoniales archaeon. Classification (GTDB taxonomy): domain Archaea; phylum Thermoplasmatota; class Poseidoniia; order Poseidoniales; family Thalassarchaeaceae; genus JAKUTA01. The sequence goes on along the minus strand of CATMIM010000163.1, from coordinate 3,866 downwards.
GCGAGTTCGGGTCGCTCCAACCTTCTCCGGTACAATCCCCATCATCGTCGAATCCCTGGTTCGAATTGCGAAAATCGCCGTCGAAGTCGAGCGGGTCCTCGTCGATCCACGCCGATGCTGGGTCGGGGGGAACCGTCTCCGGGTCAGGATGGTCGTCCGCGTTCCACGGGCTGGTTCCGTAGCGGCGTTCTTGTCCTGTCGGATATCCGTCACCGTCCCAGTCCTCCGAGTCGCCATCGTTGTCGTACGAATCGAATCCGGCGGCCATCGCCTCGGCGTAGAACATGAGCACCATCGTCACGAACAGCAGGCCGATGCCGAGCACCACCCAGGTCGAGCTCTTCGTGCGATACTGCCGCAGGGTGAACTCGGCGATGGCGGTCGCCTTGCGGTCGAGTTTGCTCCACACCGTGTTGGTGAGTGGGCGCAGGGCCTGGGCCGCCTGCGCCTGCATCTGGCCTATTCTTCCAGCCGGCGCCTGAGCAGCGGGCTCCTGAGCAGCCGGCTCCTCGAATCGCGGCCGTGCGTCAGCCAACTGCTTCTCGAGCGCGTCGGGCATCGGCGTGTCAGGAGGTTGCTCCGGAATCATGAGCGCCCCTCCGTCAGATAGCCAAGCAACGACTCCAGATTGTCGTCTGGATTCTCGATCGCGGTCACGCGCACCCCGCTGGCGATGCAGATCGCCGGCAGCGCCTTGTGCACGCTGGAGAGGTTGTTCGTCTCGATCACCAGTTCGTCCGGTTTGGGGAAGCGCACGCCGTAGACATCCCTGTGCGGTAGGAACGCAGTGCCCAGTTTGCGCGGCTCATCGGTGCGCAGCAGGATGCGATGCGGGTGCTGGTCGAGCAGTTCGCGGATCGCATGCAGGTTCCCCAGCGCCAACAAGCGACCGTTGTGCAGGATGATGATCTGCTCGGTGATGCGCTCGATCTCGTTGAGGATGTGGCTGCTGACAAGCACTGTCTTGCCCATCGCCCCGAGTTCCCGCACGACGTTCATCACCGTCGTGCGCGCCAACGGGTCACAACCCGCCAGCGGCTCATCGAGGATGATCAGGTCAGGGTCGTTCACCAGACTGTGGGCGATCTTCACCCGCTGGCGCATCCCCTTGCTGTACTTGCCGATCTGCTTGTTGGCGACATCAGCCAGGCCCACGAAGTCGAGCACGTGCAGCGCCCGTTCCTTCGCTTCATCGCGGGTGTAGCCGAACAGCCGTGCCAGGGTGGTGACGAAGTCGAGCCCGGTCATCCAATCGTAGAGTTGCTCGGACTCAGAGACATAGCCGACGCGGGCATACGGAGCGGGGTTCTTCCATGGATCGGTCCCGAACAGACGCACCGTCCCCTGACTCGCCTTCAGCCGCCCCACGATGAGCTTGAACAGCGTCGACTTGCCCGCCCCGTTCATTCCCAGGATTCCAGTCACGCCACCCTTCACAGCCAGGCTGACATCGTTCAGGCCGATCACCTGGCCATACACCTTGGTGACCCCTTCGAGCATCACATGCGGTGCTTCAGGGACGGGAGCCCACCCCTCATCGGTCGGCCTGCCGACCTGTGACATGTCCGGAATCATTCGCGGGTCACCTCCAGCGAGGAGACGCGCGCCGAGAGCACGTAGAGCGAGATGGCGTTCATCACCAGCAGCATCACCAGGCTCCAGACGGCGGGATGGTCGTAGGTGTGGTTCACCCCGATCATCCATTGGCCGACATGGGCGAGGTTGTCGTAGGGCGAGATCAGGTAGATGGCGCTGCGGTCGAACAGCGTAGAGATGAGGAAGGCAACCAACTTGGTGCCGAGGATGATTCCCAGGAAGGCGACGGCCGGGAAGAATTTCCCCTGACTCACAGAGGAGAGCGCCAGCCCGATGCTGGTGTAAGTGAACACGAGCAGGAAGGCGGCGGCGAGGGCGGCGAGGAACATCCCGAAGGTATCGATGAGGTAGGCCCAACCCTCACCGTTGACGAGGATTCCGCCCAGGTAATACATGCACAGCGAGAAGATGATGATCACCCCGAGGATGATTCCCACAGAGAGGAATTTCATCATCGCATAGTCACGTCTGTTGATCGGCCTGGAGAAGTAGAGCGCGCTTGTTCCATGCTGCCGGTCCTCGCTGATGATGCCCCCGATGAGCAGGGCTGTCACGATGGGATAGTAGCAGGCATTGCGGAACCAGAAGGCGAGCACGTGTCCGTAGAGGTTGCCGCGGCTGATGCCGAACATCCGTTCGATCTCCTCCGCTCCGGTTATCGAGCCGAGCGCCATGAATCCGAGATCGGCGAGCGAGGAGATGAACACACCGAAGATGACCAGTTTGGTCATCAGCGGATAGGGTCGATGCCCCTTGGAGAACAGTCCGTAGATGTGGTGGCGAAGAATCGCCCAGTTGCGCATCCAGCGTGGATTGAGTTCACCGCGCCACGGCCGGTAGATCTGGTGGAAGATGGTGCCGCCGGAAGTTGACTGTGCCACCTGAGCGACCTGAGCGCTCGCCAACTCGTCGCCGTCGCCTGATCCGAACGCCGCCTCGAGCCGCGCCTGACCGGTCACCTGGAGCCCAGCCTGCCCCATGTACTCGGACTCCGTCGCTGGCGCATCCGCAGCAGTTTCCGATTCCGGTTCAGCGTCTGGAGCAGGTGGAGAAGATGGTGTCGCAGCGTCCGCAGATGTCTCGCTGCCGCTGGTCTCCTTCTTCCGTTGCACCCCGGAATCGAACTCGTCGAACAGGTCGTCGATCGATGGCATGTCGTCATCCATCACACCTCACCTCCAGTGAGGGAACGATTCGCTGGAGCGATGTCGCGGCCCTTGGGGGTCTGCCCGAGAAGGTCGGCTGAGGTCTTTACTCCGTAACCGAGTCGCTCCATGATGACGATGAACAGATCCTCCAGAGAGGGTTCGTAGTCCTCCATCTTGCGCACCTGCACCTCGGCCTTGGCAGCGCATTCGAGGACGAGGTCGTAGGTCGAATCGTCCACCCTCACGACCCGCATGACGCGGCCTGAGCGACGTGGTTTCAAGCCGGCATCGGATAGAACCTGCTCCATCCGCGAAGCTCCGCCCCAAACCGAGATCTCGATCTCCCGATCGATCGCCTTGAGGTCATCGATGCGCCCTTGGGCGATGACACGTCCTTCATGGATCATCAGGATGCGGTCACAGATACGCTCGACATCGTCCATCAGGTGGCTGCTCATCAGAATGGAGCGCCCGCCCTGCTTGACCACCTGGAACAGGGTGTCGAGCATGAACCCCCGCGCGGACTGGTCGAGGCCGTTGGTGGGTTCATCGCAGATGACGAGTTCGGGGTCGTGGATGATTCCGCATGCCAGTTTGGTCGCCTGCATCATCCCGGTGGAGAAGGTGGATATCTCCCGGTAGCGCTGGTCGCGCAGTCCGACGTACTCCATCACCTCGTGAGCCCGCTGCATCGCCACCTCCGGGTTCATCCCGATCAGTTCACCGCAGTAGCGGACCTGATGGATCGCCTCGAGTCCGGGGGTCAGGCAGTCGTATTCCGGCATGTATCCGATGCGCTGGCGAATCAGGTCTCCCTGTGTCCTGACGTCGTATCCGAGCACCTTGCCGTCGCCCGATGTGATCTGGATCAGGCCGAGCAACGTCTTGATGAGGGTGCTCTTTCCAGCCCCGTTCGGACCAAGCAGACCGGTAGCACCCGACTTGATTTTGATGCTGATTCCATCCAGGGCGACGTGCGGACCGTAGTTCTTGGACAACTTGTCCGTCTCGATGATGATTTCATCGCCCACGCGTACGCCTCCGGCCCTTCGGGCAGGAGGCGTGACTTCACGGCACAGACTTCAATCATCCCCCGGCTGGCTCGTAGCCGTGAATGGCGCT
>CATMIM010000162.1 GCA_950068635.1 uncultured Candidatus Poseidoniales archaeon | reverse complement strand
CTGAATCCCGCCCGCTGACAGAAGACGATGAAGTTGCATTGACCTGTATCACCCACGAGGCTCCGCGCTGGTCGGATGGTTTGACTGGAACCAAGCATGGTGGCTGGGAGCCGTACATGGTGGCCAAGCGGGCCGCGGTGAAGGCTGGAGCGGATGTGGCGCTGCTCATCCACGACGAAGCGGTGGTAGACGCCGATCGTGCGACTCTGTTGCTGCTCGACGACGATGGCACCGCCTGGTATCCCGACCCTGGACTGGGTGGAGTGCGCTCGCTCACGCTCGAGAGCATCGCTCCCGGACTGGTCTCCGAGGGCATACCTGTGCATTCCGGTAGAATCACCGCCACCATGCTCGTCAGGGCACGCGAGGTGGTGCTGCTGGGAACCGGCATCGGTGTGGCTGCCTTGACCGCTCTCGACGGTGAGCCGGTGGGGGCCGAGGGCGATGACGACTTCCGCAGCCTGTGCGCCAACCTTCATCAGCGTGCCCTCGAAGACGGGTGGGTCGACCTGGAGGGCGAGTCGTGATCGTTCGCAGATGGCCCTTCGGTGACGACGAGTTGCTGCTGCTCGGCCTTGCCAACCGCCTACGCTCGGCCGGGTTGTGGGGCGAGTCCACGCTGCATGGGGCACCCGACGAGTTGCTGCTGCTCTCAGGGGGACCACTGTCCGACCTCGCGGAGATCAGCGCTCTCGCTGGGCCACCGACCCTCCGAGCGGTCTGTCGCCAACCGGCTCGCTCTGAGCAGCCTCCACTCAGTTCCGCCGCCTCAGCGCTCGCGGGAGAGGTGACTCTGGGATTGCCCGAGAGCGAATGTGTTTGGGTGGTCGAATCATGGAAGAACGGCCGCTGGGTGCATCGGTTCGAGGTGCGCGGTGAGAATCTCGCTGCCTCCCTGCGCCCGCTCGGTGGGCTCTCACCCGATGTGGAATCGAAGGGTGTGGACCTCGGATTGCTGCCTGGTAATCTCGCTGGGCTGCTCACCTACGACCTCGTGCAGTGGACCGAACCCGTGCGACTGCGCAACCTTCCACGCCCTCGTGACCTGCTGGGGCTGCTCTACCGCTGCGACCGCTGGCTGGTGCACGACCGCCACGCCGGCAGCCTGACGCTCGCATGTCTGGATGAGGATGTCTGGGCGCACCAGACGATCAACTGCGTCGAAGCGTGGCTCGAGGATGGCTGCCCCCATTCGCCATCGGATGCTGCGTCGACCACCTTCCCCCTGACTGCACCGACCTCCACGATCACCGACGAGGAGCACGCGGCGGCGGTGCGCACCGTGCATTCCTGCATCGAGCAGGGATTGCTCTACCAGCTGAACTACGGGAGAGCGTGGGAGGGAAGCATCGACTCACCTTGGCGAGTGTTCGAGGCGCTGGCCGTGCGCAACCCAGCGCCCTTCTCAGGTTGGCTGCACGCTCCCGACCTCGGCTGTGCGCTCGCCTCCTCGAGCCCGGAACTGCTGCTGTCGCAGAGTGAAGGACGACTCTCCACCCGACCGATCAAGGGAACCTGTCCGCGCGGTCGAACTCCCGAGGAGGACGCTCGCCAGCGGCGGGCGCTAGCCGCCAGCCGCAAGGAGCTGTCCGAGCACATGATGCTCGTCGACCTCGAGCGCAACGACCTCGGCCGCGTGTGCGCCACGGGAAGCGTGCGCTGGTCGGACTGGCGCATCGAGACCTTCCCAGACGTGCAGCACATGGTGAGCGAGGTCCAAGGCAGGCTGAGGCCGGGGCTGGACGGTTGGGACGCGCTGCAGGCGCTGTTCCCGGGGGGGAGCATCACCGGCTGTCCGAAGACCGTGACCGTGGCGAGCATCGATGAGTTGGAGGGCGAGCCGCGACGGGCGTGGACCGGCTCGCTCGGACATCACGACCCGCGCACCGGTGTCTCGGCGTGGAACATCCTGATCCGCACCTTGGAGGCGGAGCGGGATGACGCTGGAGAATGGAGAGCGAGGGTGAAGGCGGGTGGAGGCCTCGTCATAGAGTCAGATCCGCAGCGGGAGGTGGCGGAGGCGAAGTGGAAGGCGCGCGGCCTGCTGGAAGCCGCCTGGTCGAGCGACCCCTGCACCGACATCCCCACCGGTGAATCCTCTGAGATCCATCCGGTTCCCACGGTGGACGAAAGAACACGCGCGCTCGCGAGGGCGCGAGACGAAGTAGAATCTGCCTGCATCGCCCCCGCGCAACCGATCGAGTGGTTCGCGGGTGATCCGCCTCTGGAGTTGCCCGCCGAGGGAACTCGCAGACTGCTGTTCATCGACAACCTCGACTCATTCTCGTGGAACATCGTCCACCTGTGCTGCCACCTCGGTGCCGAGGTCGTCGTCGTATGCGGACGCGGTGTCGATGTTCCCGATGACATCCGCTCCCTGCTCAAGAGTACCTCACCGACCCATCTTGTGCTCGGCCCGGGCCCCGGACGTCCTGAGCAATCGCCGCTCACGATGGAATTGGCTTCCCTCGCTCTCGCCGCCCAACTCAACACCCACGAACAGAGTCCCCTTCCCCTGCTGGGCGTCTGCCTCGGGATGCAGGCCATCGGTGTCGCATCAGACTGGCCGCTCTTTCCCTCCCCGCTGGGGGCGGTGCATGGAGTTCCGACCGAGATAACGCACACCGAGGACGACCTGTTCGCCGGACTCGCATCGCCAGCGGTGATGATGCGCTACCACAGCCTTGTGCTCGCAGCAGAGGGTTCACTCCTCGAGGTCACGGCTCATGATTCCCTCACCGGCACCCTGCCGATGGCTCTGCGCCACCCCTCGCTGCCTGTCTGGGGGGTTCAGTTCCACCCGGAATCGGCTGGCAGCGTCGCTGGCTGGAAGGTGCTCGACAACTTCCTGGCGATGCGCCCCAGCACCACCGCCAGAAGCGTTGAAATGCCCCGCGAGGGTCGAGCGGAATGAGGGAAGCGGATGCCGACGTGCAGAGTATGTCGCGGCAATTTCACGCAGGACCAGTTCATCAGCGGGAACGGTCCGAGATACCTGGTGTGTGCCAACTGCGGTGTCGAGCAGGGGATGGTCTCACCGGAGGAGGTTCCGCAGCTCTACGACGATGTGATCATGCGCGCCCGCTTCACCGCTGTCGCCCGCCGGCACTCGCTCTGGTTCTGGCTCATCATCGGATGGTCCCTGTGGGTGTTCCTGTTCAACGGCACACCGCTGTGGGGCAACGCCAGCCTGGTCGTGCTCATCCTCGCCACTCTGTTCACCCCCGTCAGGTTCTTCCTCAAGGGCCCCAGTCACAGGGCCGAAATGCGCCGTTTGACTCCATGAATCCTCTAGAATTGACGAATCAGCGTATCAAATCGTTGAAATAGTCTCAAGAGGTCGTGGCTTTCAGAGGGAACATTGGGTTCCTTGAATGAAACAGTGAGTCGAAGTGACAGAAAGGGAGACACAAACAGGATTCAAGACCGGGTGCGATGGGGACGTAACATCCCCGCAGTGCAGCGAATCGCTGTGCTTTTACCTGGGTCCTTCCCTTGAGGCTGAAGTGACCTTCAGCGCAAGCATTCTGCGCCACGCGACCACCCGCACATCCCGATGCAGCCGTCCTCGTCAGGCGGGGAGCTGGTCGGAGAGAGAGAACGGCGGGTTCTCTGTGCTTTAAAAAAAAAGGAGACAAGAAGAAAATGAACAAGAAAAACATGAGTGTGCTGGTTGCGCTAGTCCTCGTTCTGATGTCGGCTTCGGTCGTCGCAGGCGAGGGTTCCGACCCTCTGGATCCGTCTGACGGCGGAGCCGACTGGGACGGAGACGGCCTGACCAACGCTGAAGAACAGCAACACGGAACGGACATGACGAAGGCTGACACCGATGGTGACGGCCTACCTGATGGGTGGGAGGTCACACATGGCCTCGATCCCAACAACGCCGGTGATGCGAACGCGGACCCCGACGGCGATGGTCTAACCAACGCCCAGGAGTACGCGCGCGGAACCAACCCGAACTCGGCCGACACCGATGGTGACGGTCGACCGGACGCGACAGATCCGTTCCCGAACGACCCGAATGACGGTGAGTACTCGGACTCTGACGGCGACGGCATCCCCGACGCCTACGATCCGGACTACCAGGAAGCTGAGACAGGCTCCGGAGACGGCGGCACCAGTGGTGGCGGCGAATCTGAGGACCAAGGCCAAGGCCAAGAAGGTCAGGGCCAAGGTCAGGGCCAAGGTCAGGGCCAAGGTCAGGGCCAAGGTCAAGGCCAAGG
>CATMIM010000161.1 GCA_950068635.1 uncultured Candidatus Poseidoniales archaeon | reverse complement strand
ACTCGGAGAGGTGGTCCTTGAGGCTCTGGATCGGGCCGATGGCGCTGGGATCCTTTCCGCGCGACAGAGCGACAGCACAGGAGATCCAGTCCATCAAGACGCACAGGGTGAGCATGACGTCCAGCAGCCCCTCGCCCTCACAGTGAATCCTGCAGATGTCGGCCCCCACGGCCTCGAACATCCACTCGATGCGCTCCTCCACCCGCTCGTTCATCCCGCCCCAGGTGAGCAGGATGAGCATCTGACCGTCATCGGCCTCAGGTTCTGTCCACGCGATGATCTCGTTGTGGTTCATCTCCGGCAAGGATGTCGGTCGGGCGAACACCCCACCGTTCTCGTTCAGCTGGTTGGCGAATCGGATTCCTGCACAGGCCAGTTCAGGCGCGCTGACGATGCCGACCTGACGGTCCTGCATCAGCAGTGCCAGATCGATCGCTTGACTCTCCGGATTGTTGACGAAGTCCCACTCGGTCACCGCCTCTCGCACTTCCTCCGCATCGATCTGCTGTTCGTCGAGTGACAGACCGAGGCGGCCGCATGCAAGGCTGACTTGCAGCAGGCGGGAGAACAGGTGGCCGAAGGCTGAGCGTGGTGGCTGGCCGCCCGGCACGGGGATCCACCAGCCGTCGTCGGCGGCCTCGAGAAGTTCCTGCAGCCGCCCTCCGGAGGAGATGCCGACGACCGTGATTCCGGATTCGAGCGCCTGCTGCACACCGCTGAGCGTCTCCTCGGTGTTGCCTGAGTAGGATGTGGCGATGACCAACCAGCCGCTGTCGACGTATGCTGGCAGGCCGTAGTCGCGCCAGACCGTGACCGGTCTGCCAGCGACGTTGTCGATGAGTGAGGCGATGAAATCCGCTGCCGCTGCCGAGCCTCCCATTCCGAGGTAGACCGCCCCCTCGAAGTCGCGTCCGATGCGGGTGGTGAGTTCTTCGTCGAGGTTCCCGAAGTCGAGGTCTTCGGGGAAGTTCCTCAGGTGTGCGAGCATCCCTTCGCTGTCCAGTTCATCCGCAAGTTCGGAGATGCTTCGGGCTTCCTCGTCACTCATCTTCACCACCTCCCGGATTGCGCCTCACGTCGGGCAGAGCGACCCATTCGTCGCCTATCAAGGCGATGCGCAGCCTCATGCTCGACCCCTCATCATCGAACGGCAGCGACACCGTGCGCACCTGCCAGTCGCGCGGGTCGAGGAACTCCCCACCCGAGGAATCTCGGTTGAGAAGGTCGACATCGAGATGGTCCTTCACGCGTGCGCGCACCCTCGATTTCTCGAGGTCCCTCCAACTCGCTCCAGTGCGTTCGCGCCGGTCCAGCGCATGCAGCAACGCCCCATCCTTCTGCCACCCGGCGACGATCCAGTCACCCTTGCGGAAGTGGATGACGTCGCCGATGTCGAATGCCGGTTTGCGGTAGAGGAGCGTCAGGCGGGTGATCTCCTCGCCATCCTTGCGCCCGACCACGGTGTTGGACTCCTTGGTCGAACTTCCGTAACGCCTAGTCAGGTAACGCCCCCACGCCCGCGCAAGTGCCTTGCTGCCGAGCACTACGTCCCAGCCGCCGGACACCGCTCCCTCGTTGCTGACGAAGAACATCGGGTCCGGTTCCATCCCGCTGAGCAGGCTGTCCAAGGTCTCGCGCAGTACCTTCAGTTCATCCTCGGCCAGCCGCCGTCCTGACGAGCGCAGTTGCACGGTCGCTTCGTAGTAGTTGCCAGCGCGGCGTGAACATGACGGACAGACACCGTCTGAGATCTGTAGCATGGTGGTGTGTTCGTCGGCGAACTCGAGTTCATCGATCACGCCGACGGCTTGCACGTGGAGTCGTGTGTTGCGCTCATCGACCGGCTCTGCATGGATGCCGACCTCAAGTCCGATGGCACGCTCATCCACCTCCAGTTCCTGCTGCACCACTCCGTGCTGGAGTTCCACGTCGGGGATGTTCACCCAGCGCCCGGAATGGAGCACCATCGCGCACTTCGGGCAGCGTACGCTCTGGATGGTGGCAGTGAGTTCTGACAGGGTGACCCGTTCGCGGAAACAGGATTCGCACATCCGGTTGCTGGTGAGCGGTCCGGAATCACCGCAGACGACACAGAACGCTTCGCCGAGTGACACCTGACATACCCCCGTCTGTTGGCAGCCGCTCAATCCGGCTCGCTTGAAGGCTCCGCCTCCGAATCAATCGGGAAAGAGGCCCTCATTCCTCTTCTGTGGAGTCGAGCGCAGCCTCGACCGCGTCCAACCGTCCTGACAACTCGACCAGCCGGCTGAGCATGCGCCACGTCCAGCCGGCGATGATGCCGATCATCGCCACGTAGGCGACTGCGAGGAATACCGTCCCTTCTGCCATCGAATCACATCCTTGCATCCAGTTCCATCTGCGCCCGGTTCAACCTGACCTCGAGGTCGGCGGCCGACCAGACGAGCATGGCATGTCCGATGACGAGAATCTGGAAGGCGAGCGCGGAGAGCAGCAGGACCTGGAGGATCGCAGGGTCGAGCGTGGTGCCAGAGCCTTCCCCGGTGGCGACGACCGGTCCGGGATGACGATTCTGCCAGAAGCGGGTGGCCATGTAGGTGAGCGGAACGAGCAGGAATCCGAACATCCCCACTGTGGCGAAGGTGTCGCGCATGTCCTCCCCCTGCGCCTGTGTCCGGTGTCCTTGCACGAGGAACAGCGCCAGCGCCGTCAACAGCGCGAAGGTGTTCAAGCGCACGTCCGTGAGGTCCCACGGCACACCCCACTCCGCCGCCCCCCAGATCGGCCCGCTGGTGATGACGCACAGGCCGTAGAGCAGACCGAGTTCCGCGCCGACCACGTGCAGCCTCCACCCCCATTCCCTTCGCTTGAGGAACCATGCCATCGAACCGACGAACAGAATCGTGAATGCCAGGAAGGACGCCCACGCTGAAGGGACGTGGAAGAACAGGATGCGGTAGGCCTCGGGAGCCTTCCAATCGTCACCCTTGATCTCCGGCGCCCAGGTGAATCCGAGCCACAGGGCGAGCGCCGCCAGCGCGAGCCCGACCAGCGTCAGGATGACTCCGAGGCGCATGTACTTCGGGTGCATTCGACTACAGAGCCGACGGCATCATGGCATGAAGGTGGCGGAACCAATCTCTCAGCCGTCGTGCAGCATCGGCAGCAGCAGAATCACAGCCATCGGGATACCGTAGGCCATGACCAGCGCTTCCGGCACCAGTTCGCTCCCCGCGTCGAGCAGCACGATCAGCGAGAGATACGGCCACACGAGCAGCAGGGTGAGCAGGAAGGCGTAGGTGGCACCTTTGCGCGGAAGGGTGGCATCCAATCCATGGATCATCGCTGCTGCACAGGCGATCAGCGTCAATCCGATTATCGCCAAGAAGACGGAGATGTGAATCGAACCGTCCCCGGATAACAAGTACAGGCTGATGAAAGTGAGCACAGCGATCGTTCCGATTCCCGATAATTCCGGCCTCAGTTCCGGCCGTCTTCCGAGCATCGCGCTCCACCAGTCGCTCGCGCCTGGATCTGAGAGCCGTTGCAGGCTCGATGGCCGGACGAGCGCCGCTATCAGGCCCGGTAACAGGATCAGCCCCGCCATCAGCGTGCCCGGGACTTCATCAGCAGCGACGGAGTTGGTCGACATCAGACCGAGCAGGACGACGAGTGCGACAGCTCCCGGCCCCAGTCTGCGCACATCAGGTGCGTGCCATCCCCCACCCAAGAGTGTCCGCCAGGTGGAGAACACCGATACGAGCGATGCCTCCGAAGCAGCCACCTCGACCCCCACTGGTTCAGCACGCTCAGGGGCTTCGACCGCTTCTTCGACGCACCTCTTCTCACCGACGACCACTCTGCGGGTCGCGAGGTCGTCGAGTTGCTGGTCGTGGGTGGCGATCAGCAGTCCGTGTCCGGCGGCAGCCAGCCCGACGATCTGCTCTCTCAGCGTGCTGATGCTCTGCTCGTCGAGCCCTTCGCTCGGCTCATCGAGCAACAACAGCCGCGGCTCGGCGCTGGCGAGTCCCGGAGTGAGTCCGCACAGCACCGCCAATCGGCGTTTCATGCCGCCGGACAGCCAGGCGATGCGGTCCTGCTCGCGGTGGCGCAGGCCCCACTCATCGCGTCTGTCGGAGATCCATCTCGGGTCGATTCGCCTCTGCGCGACATGCAGCGCGGTGGCCAAGCGGTCGTAGACGACTTCATCCTCACAGAACCCGCCCTGTTGCAGGGCAAGTCCGAATGG
>CATMIM010000160.1 GCA_950068635.1 uncultured Candidatus Poseidoniales archaeon | reverse complement strand
GGCATGCGCCTGAACGGCGAGCTCGTGGGCAAGATCACCTTCGCCGACATGGTGTTCTGCGGGGCGATGGCGTCGGCTTCAAGTTCGATCATCTGGTTGTTCCCCGCCAGATCCGAGACCAGCAGGGATGCAGACCAGTGGCCGGGCCTGGCGATTTCAGAGATGTCGTACCAGAGGGTCTGCTCCCCAGGAGGCCCTCCAGTCACGCTGTGCTCGATCTCCCGCTCCCGCTCGATCACCAGCGACCAGTCGACGATGTCGTCGTCGAGGAAGTCCACCCTGAGGATCAACTCGCAGTCAGCCAGCGGCTCAGGCCGGAACACCGAGGGCACGGGCTCCGGATCACACCGATTGACATCCCACTCCAAGCGCGCTTCAGGCGCCCGGCGGTCGATGGTCAGATTGTTTTCCAGCCATCCGAGGTTGCCGGCGATGTCCGTGCTGCTGACATTGAGCAGCCACAGACCATCCACCCCAGGAAGGTCGATCCTCACGGCGTAGGTGCCCAAGTCCGCACAGGGACCAGAAGCGGACTCGTCGGCGATGCGCACGTGGACCTCAAGTCCTGGTTGACACCCTCCAGTGACCTCCGTGGACCAACTGGATGTATGCACGCCGCGGGGGGGTGAGTCGATCGTCAGGGGAGGGGGTTGAGTGTCCAGACGGACCTCGAGCACGAACACGAACATGTGTTCGAGCGCCGAGATGTCGAAGCGAATGTGGTTGTCACCCTCGAGCAAGCCCACCGGAACCGACAGGTCCGCATCTCCGGGGCGGTCACTGGTCACGGGAATCCAAGTCGAATTGCTCAAGCGGCTGAGGCTCCATGCCTGGTCGGGACCGAGGTGCAGGTCGGCGAACACGGTCGGGGTGTTCACGACGCTGCCGTTCCAGTCGGCCGTCAGCGTGGGGATGTAGATCTCAGGCGGCAGTTGGACGAGGATGCACTCGAGCACTGTGTTCGGATCGGGGCCGAAGGACAGGTCGACAGCGTGGATGCAGATCTCGTGTTCCCCGGTGCTCTCAAGCACCAATGAAGCTGAGGAAGTGATCGTGTGCTGGGTGGTGACCTCGGTAGCCGCCAGACCGTCGATGAAGACCTGCACACGCGCCGGCTCGGAGATGTTCCACTCTGCGACGAACTCATGGTGCAGCAGGGTGACGTTGTTCGCAGGGGAGAGCCAGCCGACCTCTGGCGAGGAGCGATCGAGCTTCAGTGTGAAGTTCTCGTGACCCCAGTTCTCTGCAAAGTCGAGCAACTCAACCTCCACCTGGTACTCTCCATCGGGCAGTTGTGACTGGTTCACCTCGAACTCGAAGGTTACGTGTGCCCACGGTTCCTGCGCACGTGGTGATGTTGTACCTGCCGCGCGCACGTGGCCGCTGTTGTCTCCACCCCATGGCGGTGTCTGCTGGTGCTCGCAATCGCGGTAGTGAGAGGCCCCTGACTCATCCAGCAGGCGGACGCACATCCTTCTCGTGTCGTAGATCGATTCCAGATGCAGCAGCATCGGTCCGGTCCTCGCGTTGAGAGCCCCGCTGAAGTCACTGTCAAAGCCATCGAACGGTGGCCATGCCCAACTGCCGTTCGGCGAGTCACCGGTCGTCTGCACGAACTTGACCTGCTTGTCAACCTGAGCAGGCAGATCATTGGTGGGTCCTATCTCGTCGTAGACGATATCGAACTCGAGTTGGTTCCAGTTCCCGGCAAGATCCAGCGCATCGACCCTGAAGGTGTTCAATCCCACCCACTCCCAGGTGGTCGCATCGGCGGGATCACCTGCGACATTCGACCATTCGCTCGGATTCAACGACGGAGACAGATCAGCCCTGCCGCTCGCATCTACAGGGTGCTCGATTCCATCGAACCATATGCGTGTGCCCACATCGGTCTGCACCCAGAGCCAGTCCGGGTTCGAGACATTCGTCAGCAGTTCCCAACCATACAGGATGATCGCGGGAGCGACGGTGTCGTACTCCACCATCAGGGTGGTCTGGTTCAGTTTCCCGAAATTGTCCGATACATTCGCCCAGAATGTGCGCCAACCCTCGTCAGCAGGGAGCGTCAAGTTGACCCAAACAGCGCGCATCAGCGCCTCCTCGTAGAGGGTCGAGGTGGTCTCGTTCTTCCCCAAGGGGGTGTAGAGCCAGTCGTCGATGAGGATCACCCGGTCGACGCTGACGCCATCCTCCAGCATCCACAGGCTGAACACATGCCTTCCAGCCGCCTGCACCATGAAGGTCGCCACCTGGCTCTGGTTGTTCGCCCACCCACTCGCCGCCCATGCCCACTGACCATCCACCTGCGTCGCCTCGACCAATCCGAGCTGCTGGCCGTCTATTCCGTAACCGACCGAATCGCCGTTGAGGTCCGGCGCGCTCAAGCGCAGCCAGACGTAGTACTGGCCGGGGTTGTTAAAATCTATAGAGTAGTCCAAGCGTGAGCCGGTGGTGATGTTCTCATCATCATCAGGCGTTGCGTTCATATGGCCAATCCCCGAATATCCGAGGACAGAGGAGTTGACTTGCCAGGTGTGATTCGAGGGGTCTCCGAGTGCTGTAGACGTATAGGACTCCGCTTCGATCACCAACTTACCGGATGTCTCGGAGTAGTGTGTGCCATTGGCCAGGTTCGCGCCGCTGTTCCAGTGCTTCCATGAGGCGGTGAAGTCCCGGCTGCCGCTGGTGTACGACTCGACGCCCTCGACGGAGATCGTCAGGTTGTCCCAGAGCATCGACGGGTCCCCCTCCAAGCTCAACGAGGACAGGTTGAACCCGTCGCCGATATCGCTGGTGGCGAGATTGACCGGCAGTGTCGCATTGGTGCGCGTGCCATTGAGAGGGGTCGAGAAGGCCAGTTCTGGCGGATAGTCGAGCAGTTGGTAGTCGTATTCGAGCCGGATCTTGCCTCCGGATGCGAGTTCGAGGACGATCCAGCCGCGCCAGTCGCCCGGTTCGGCGGGCATGCCATAGTCGACGACGACGTCGAATGCGGTGAGGGGCATCTGCCCGGCGAGCACGCTGCTGCCGTTGGGGAAGCGGCTCTGGATCGTCGTGCTGTTCAACTCGGTGAGATTGGTCACCGTGAGCAGGTCGCCAGAAACGATGGTGCGCTTGAGCCAGAAGTTAGCCGAACCATTGGGGACGTCGAATCCATTGACCACCGCCCACCAAGTACCGTCATCCGGGTTCTCTATCGTGATCTCCTCGTCGGCGTTCCAGTTGCCCGAGATGTCGATCTGTTCGTTGCCCCAGTTGATGGCGCCATTGCCGTTCTTATCGTAATAGAGGGCGAGGTCGAGGTCGGTGCGCGGCGCGCTCGAATCTATCTCGATGCGCAGCATCACCGCATCATCGAGCGTGAACTGATGCCGGTAAGACGAGCTCGACCATCCACCAGGCGTGTCCTGCAGCGCGGTCTCAGTGGGCATCAGAAACGGCTGCGTCCACCCGTAGCCGGCCACCGAGGCGATGTCCAACTTCATGGTAGAGCCGAAGGTCACCACTTCCTGACCAGCGGCGTCGTTCCAGTCACGAACGACACGAGACAGCGTCCCGTCGATCGACGCCACATAGCCGACCGATATGTTCAGCGGGTTGTCGTTCGTGTTCACCCCGTGCATCGCTGAATGCAACATCATCTGCTTCAGCCCGGGTGTCGCTTCGGCCACCAGCACCTCGTGGCTGCTTCCTGTCGAGGTCTCCCAATCGTAGATGCCGCTGCCGACGTCCATGTTGCGCGACGACACCTCCGGCTCCAGGTTGACCGGACCGTACGCCGCCGGGTCATCGAGTTGGAACGGATGGCCGCGCTCTGACATCCAATGCACGTCGACGTCGGTGTAGCTGTTGTTCGGCCAGTCGACATCGATGACGATTGCCCCATCACCGGACATGTTCTGCGGCCAGTCGAATGAGAGGAACTTCCAATCTCCCGATTCGGAGCGCCAACCCCAGCGCTGCGCCCCCTGCAACCAGGTCTCGGAGTAGAGCGTCTGGTTGCTGACGTTGCCGTCGATAGGCTTCGGGCGCAGGTCGAGCGGACCGGAAGATGCGACGTTGACGACCACCGGCAGGGGCCAATCCCGAATGTGGGTGCCATTGGCGGTGTATGTGGAGATGCGAATCTGCTCCTGATGGATGCCGGGCAGGGCGTCCGAGGGCACATCGACGCGGCAGTTGATCCACCCGCTGCCATTTGGGGACAGTTGAAGCGAACTCGAGCACGGGCTCAG
>CATMIM010000159.1 GCA_950068635.1 uncultured Candidatus Poseidoniales archaeon | reverse complement strand
CACTTACGACCTGAATGCAGAGAAATACTCCGAATTCTATTCAAAATGAGAGTTATTCCCTCCTTCAGGTGTCCGTAGGACACCCCCCTTCATGGCGGCAAAGTCGTTATCATCTAAGCGCCTGCCCTAGCAGGCGATGGGCGTAAGGTTTCATGCCGTCTCTCGCGCCGCTTTGTTAGCGGTCATCTTCTGTCTTGTCTCGACTGCTCTTCCAACCGCAGCGGCTGACAACACCTTGGCGACCGCCGCCACGATGACTGATGGTGTCACCGCAAGTGGCTATGTCTCCAAAGATGGTGACACAACAGATTGGTGGAAAATCTACGCTTACTACGGCGATGTTTTCCAAGTCTCTCTAGACACCTGCTGTGCAAATTGGTGGGATGGCTATGATGGTACAATGGGCCTCTATGATTCGGCGGGTAATGAACTCGCTTCCACCAGTTTTTCAGATGACCAGAATGGCCGAATCCTCTCGATAAGCGCGACCTCAGAAGATTGGTACTACTTCCGGATCAAGGCAGTTCCAGACCTCATCCTTACCAGCGAGTTTGACTACGATGCAACTCCCACTCTCATCAAGGATAATCGGGATACAGACCAAGATGGCGTCGTCGATGATGACGATGACTGCGAAGATGAGGCGGGTACTTCCACAGAGGATAGAGAGGGCTGTCCCGACAGGGATGGGGACGGTTGGTCTGACCAAGGAGACGACTTCCCAGATGAGCCTACTCAGTGGGCTGATCAGGATCAAGATGGCTATGGTGATAATCCAAATGGATTTGAAGGCGACGATTGCAATACAGATGTTGACGTTGTAACGCCTTCTTTTGAAGACCGCTATGGTTGCCCTGACACTGACAATGATGGCTGGTCCGACCCTGACGAAATCGGGTGGTATGGACCTGTCTGGACCACCGCGGATGGTGCCGATGTATTCTTTGAAGATGCCACCCAATGGTCAGACTGGGACAACGATCTCTTCGGTGACAACTGGGCGGATGAGGCGTGGGGCGAGTGGCGCAACGACTCGGGACTCGGTCAGTGGTTCGAGAATGCGAGCACTCCGGACTACTGTCCTCGGGAATGGGGATCGTCGACCGAGGATCGCTATGGCTGTGTGGACACCGATGAGGATGGCTGGTCGAACCCGGATGACGGCTGGACCTACTACCCGTGGAGGTGCCAGAACAACGGGACCGACTGTGCAGACGCCTTCCCGCACGACGAGACCCAGTGGAAGGACCGGGACATGGACGGATTCGGGGACAACCCCGACGGGAACTCCCCCGACGCCTTCCCCGACAACCCGACGCAGTGGCTTGACAGCGACGGAGATGGATACGGCGACAACAGCGAGAGCGACTACGAGGGCGCATGGCAGTCGGACAACTTCAGCAGTGACCCCACGCAATGGGCTGATTTCGACGGTGATGGTTACGGTGACAACCAGAGCGGCAACCAACCCGATGCGTGCATGTACAGGGCCGGTTCCAGCTATCAGGACAGGCATGGATGCCCTGACTCGGACGGTGACGGCTGGTCCAATCCCGATTCAGGATGGTTATCGCATCCCAGCGGATTCGGAGACGCGTTCCCCGATGAGCCCAGCCAATGGCACGATGTCGACGGCGACGGCTTCGGAGACAACCGCAGCGAGGATGCGTGGCAGCCCGACGCCTGCCCGGCGACCTGGGGTGAGAGCATCCGCGACCGTTGGGGATGCCCCGACTCTGATGCCGATGGTTCATCCGATCCACAACCCGAACTCGGATGGCTGGCGCACCCTATGGGACTGGCTGATGCCTTCCCTGCCGACCCGACGCAGTGGTGGGATACCGACGGCGACGGCTTCGGCGACAACCAGAACGTCGGTGCGACCGGCCCGGACCGCTGCATGGACGATCCGGGCACCAGTTACGCCGACCGGCATGGGTGCACCGACTCGGACAACGACGGTTACTCTGATCTCGGCGACCGCTTCCCGTACGATCCGAGCCAGTGGCAGGATTCTGACGGGGACGGCTTCGGGGACAACAATGGCGGCCACCAGCCGGATGAGTGTCCGTTCCAGGAGGTCAGCCTCGGGGTCTCGCTGATCGACCGGCTCGGCTGCCCTGATTCCGACCGGGACGGCTACTCCGACGAGGACGACAACTGGCCAGCTCATCCCATAGGCACCGCTGATGCGTTCCCGAAGAACCGCATGCAGTGGAAGGACACCGACGGCGACGGCTACGGTGACAACATGCTCGGCAGCCTGCGCGACGACTGCCCCGAGGTCTACGGCCGCTCGACGGTCGACAAGCAGGGATGCCCCGATTCCAACGGTGACGGATACAGCGACGACTACGGTTCAATAAACGCCCATCTGGCGCTGATGGCGAGCAACCCCACCGCTTCGCTGTTCTCCTTCCTCCCACCCTTAGCCATCTTCCTGATCGTGTTCGCAACGGTGGTGTCCATCCGCAGCCGAGGAGGTGAGTTCGATGAGTGAGGAACACCTGACTCTACGCCGCGGCGGGCATCTCCGAGTACGCGTCGCGTCACTGGTCCTGATGCTTCTCGTCGTGCTGCCGCTCGCTGGCACGGTCAGTTCCCAGGGGGACCCTTCACACATCCAGCTCGACAGCAGCCGTGCAGACCGGCTCGACCTCAACAACGACGGAGACCCGGACACTGCCCGCGTGGTCTATCTCGTCAACACCAGCGCACACTACGCCGAAGCGGCTGTGGAGGTCAGTGCGGAGTCGGGAGGGATGGTGCTCACCTTCTGGGACAATTTCACCTTCAACCGCAGCACCCCCAGATTCGGCTCGATCGACATCGAGGCGTGGGGTGATGGCACCTACAGCGTGCGCATCCGCGTCTGGGATGCAGAGACGGGAACGTTGGTGGCGATGCAGGAACTGGGGGAGCATGATCTGGCGGCTTCGCTCTACCCACCCTACCTGCGCTTCGATCTCGAAGCCCCACTGGTGATGTTCCTCGGAGACGACTGCATCATCGGACGTGTGTTCCTCGACGAGGTCGGAGAGCGCTACGACGCCATCGGCGTGATCTCGCTCACAGGCACACCCTGGCTCGCCCCACCTGAATTGGCGGACATCGACTGCTCGGACTGGCCTGCGCGTGACTATCATCTGGTGATGCACTACCGCAACCAACTCGGTTTCAGCACACAGGCTGATATCGAATTCCGCATCAACAACCTTCCGCCACCTTGGTACGTGTTGAACGTCACCGGCGACAACGATGAGGTCGGTTCACCCTGTTCTATAGCACTTGCACCGTCGCCGGGCACCGTGCTGGCGACGATGCTGATAGAGTGGGACATCCCCGATCCGCGCGGCAACCCGGTGGACATGCCTTCGTTCTCGAACATCGACTGCAGCATGTGGCCGGTCGGGCTCTCGAAGGTGCGTGTCACGGTCACGAGCTCAGAGGGCCAGAAGACCATGCAGGCGTACAACCTGGTGCGCCTGCCTCCGGTGGGTAGCACGGACGCGGCTGTGCTGAACGCCTCAGGAGACCCATCCACCTGGCCGACGCGGTCGCTCGGCGATGAACTGCAGCCCAAGCCGTTCATCGGAGACAGTTCGTTGGTCGCCCAGTCGCTCGTGTTCTTCGTGGGTGCGCTGTTCGCCATCGCCATGGGAATCCTCGGCGCGGTCTACTGGACCAACCGCCGCGAGGAGGAGTACCTCGACGACGACCTGCTCGCTGACGGTGTCCCAGACTCACAGGGCCTGTCATCCTACACCGACGAGTCAGGGATTTATTGGCGACAGCATCCCGAGGGATTCGTCGACTGGTGGGATGCTCACGGCGGTCAGTGGGTGCCATACGAAGAATGAGGAACGGACTCGACGATGGCGGAAGCGGCAGATGCATCCCCTGTCGCTGAGGCACGTTCGCTGTGGAAGTTGATCGGGGCATCGGCATTCGCCGCCTCGCTCTGCTGTGTGCCCAGCGTCGTCTGGGTGCTGTTCGCCGGCTCCTCGGCCATCGTCGCCGCCGATCAACTCTCTACCGACCTCTACTTCGGCATCGTCCGCTGGTTGCTCTACCTCGTGGCTCTAGCTCTGGCCGGTGCTGGGCTGACAATCCATTTTCGGCGCGAGGGGATCTGCACGCTCGATGATGCCAAGCGGGAGCGGCAGCGCATCGTGAACACGAGTCTGGCTGTGATCACCGCGGTGATCGTGCTCTACATCGTTTGGAATTACATCATCCTCGAACT
>CATMIM010000158.1 GCA_950068635.1 uncultured Candidatus Poseidoniales archaeon | reverse complement strand
GGCCTCGATGAACCTCCACTCATCCCCAGGACAGCGTATGACAGTGCACTACCAAGTGTGGATTTACGACACCGGTGAGGACCTCGACGAGGGGGACCTTCCGGCGACCGCGGGGGAGGACCCGATGTGTGACACCGGAGCACCGTGGCTCTGCTACATCAAGGGGTTCGGATGGGGCCTCGTCGGCCTCGACTGCGAGATCGATCGATGCGGGTTATTCGATGGCTCAACGCATCGCGTGTTGCTGCCCCCTGAACTCGCCTACAAGGACCGTCCAGACCGAGAACCGGCGAACAACCAGTGGCTGCTGTTCGAGTTGAGCATCAACGAACTCTATCTTTGAGTCAGGTCACCTGAGCGAAAAGTGCAAATCACCCACCGCCATCCTGTAGAGGTCGCACCATGTTGGCAAGCCCCACCCCCATCGCACTGTCGCCTGACCTCTACGGTCATGCCGAGGTGGTCGCCCCGCTCGACAATCCTCCGGTGGATGGCCTCCGCGCCATGTCCGCCGGCCATCCGCCCTCGCTGCACCTCACCGCCGACATGCGCCGTCTGTCGACACCGTGGCCGATCTGCCTGATGCGCGCTGAGCAGCTGGCGGAGCGCCGGCTCGCCGAGGGCAAGGTGCTCGACCCGGCGTGCGGGTCCGGAATGCAGTTGTTCGCCTACTGCGCCCGTCTACGCCGCCCGGGCATCGGCATCGAGATCGATTCCGATGCCGCCTTGCTGGCAGCGGCCAACGGGCGGCGCATCGCCGACGTGCACGGCGACACGTGGGTGGATGACAGCAACGTCCTCGTCGGCGACGGGCTCGACGCTGCCGCAGCGATCGCCTCCGTGCGCGCCAACGGGCGCATCATCTCCGTGCTGCACGTCGACCCAGCACGTCCGCGGGATGCGCAGCGACATTCCCTGGATGAGATGGAGCCTCCCCTCTCCAAATTGTTGTCCGCCTGGGCGCCATACCTGGCCGAGGGTCCGGCTGGACCGGGGTTGATCATCGACCTCTCGCCTCGGCTATCCGACGAGCAAATGTTGGAGGTGGAGCAGTTGCTGCACTCAAACTGGCCAGACGCCCCACTCACCTGGGAATGGGTTTCCACCGGCCACGGTCGCATCGACCGGCTGACCGCCTGGTTCGGCTCCGCCGCCGACCCGCGTTGCGATGCGCGCATCCTTCGTCTGCTCTCCAACGGCGAGGTCTACTGCCTCGGTGGGTCGAGTGACTTCCCTGTGGCAGAGGTCGGCGAGCCGCCCAAGGAGGGTGAATGGCTCACCATCGTCGACACCGCGCTGGTGGCCGCCGGCCTGCACGACGAGTGGATCGGGCGCGCCCTGCCCCGCAAGTCCGAGCACCGCTGGCTGCGCTCAGAAGGCCGTCGTCCACTGCTGCTCTCCTCTGCCGAGCCGCGCATGCACGATCCCGAGGTGGACGCGTTCGTAGCCAGCACGGGCAAGGTGACCGGTCGAGTGAAGCGACCTCCAACCGTAGCGAACATCGATTCACTGCTAGTGACCATCCGCTCGGCGTACCTGTCGAAGTTGACCTTGCGCTGTGCGCTCGACCCTGACGAGCAGCCGAACATCCAGCGGGAACTCGACCGGGCGATGCGCATCTATCCGCGCGGCCGGCACGGATTCCTCGTCGACCTGCCCACAGACGATGGCATCAACTGGTTCGTATGCGTCGAGCCTGACGACAGCACTTCGCAGTGAACCGGCTCAAGCACAGGGAGCACTCTCGAGAACCGGAGTGGACGATAATCCCGCCTACGGCGGGCTTCAGATATTCATCATGCGAGTTAAATAGGGAGGTCAGGTCCGAGGGCCGCTGGCCCAGTCAGCCACCGGGAAACCGGTGAACTCGGGGGAACCGAACATGGCACGAGCAGACGATGCGGAACTCGGTGAGGATTTCAAGCACAAGCTGCGACTCGCCAACTCAGACGTCGACGGATTGCGCCAGATAGCGATGGGTCTTACCGGCATCAAGGGCGTCGGCATCCGGACCGCCATCTCACTGTGTGACAACGCTAACATCCCGCGGGACAAACTCGGTGGTCACCTGACCGATGAGGAGGTGGAGGTGCTCGAGGAAGCGCTCGAGGCCCATCCTGAGGCGGTTCCGGATTGGATGCTCAACCGTCAGCGGGACTTCGCCACAGGCTCCGAGTTGCATCTGTTCGCTCAGGAGGTCACAATGACCCAGAAAGAAGACATCGATCGTATGCGCGCTGCCAAGAGTTACCGCGGCGTAAGGCACGCCAGCGGTGCACGAGTGCGAGGCCAGCGAACCAGATCTAACGGACGCACGGGCCTCACTCTCGGTGTCGAGAAGAAGAAGAAGGAAATTTGAGGTGAGCTAGATGGGACATCCGAGATTCTCCAAGCGTCGCTGGCAGGGGCCCAAGCATCCCTGGAGATCCGAGCGCATCGCCGAGGAGAAGCAATTGATTCTCAACTATGGTCTGGGCAACGGAAAGGGCATCGGTGGCCACCGTGAGATCTGGAAGGCGCGCAGCAGCTTGCGTCGCTGGCGCCGGAACGCCATGAAGTTGATCGGCAGGGTTGATTCCACCGTGGGCCACTTCGCCCGTGAGAAGGAGGACCTGATCCACTCCCTGCAGCGACGCGGGCTGCTTGGTGACGGGGCGCAGATAGACGACGTGCTGCGGCTGTCGGTCGACCACGTCCTCGCTCGCCGCCTGCAATCACAGGTCTACTTCAAGGGCCTCGCCTCGAGCATGTCGCAGGCTCGCCAACTGTTGGTGCACAACCATATCTCCATCGGTGATCAGGTGACGACCGTGCCCGGTTACATCATCTCCCGCACTGATGAGGAGCAACTCAACTACCATTCGAACTCGCCGCTCGCGAATGCCAGCCATCCGCTTCGCGAGGAGATCGAGATGCTGCGGGCAGCCGCCACCTACGGTGAAGAGCCCGAGACGCCGTCAGGACCGGGAGAACCCGAGCAGGATGACTTGGTCGAGCTCGCCGAAGCGGCCGCCGCCGCACCCTCGGCGGAGGATACAGTCGCTGGAGGTGAAGCCTGATGACCGACCGCACATGCATCATTCACATCTACAGTTCGTACAACAACGTCCTGATGAACGCTACAGACCTGACTGGGGCCGAGATGATCGCCAAGTGCACCGGCGGCCAAGTCGTGAAGAAGGGATCCGACAAGGGGAGCCAGTTCGCCGCCACCCGAGCGGCTGAGCGCATCGCCGAGGCGATCAACGACCGTGGCTTCACGCAGGCGATAGTTCGCTATCGCGGTCCGGGCGGCAACCGCAGCCCGAACACCGGTCCAGGGGCGATGCAGGCAGTGCGCAGCCTGCAGCGTGCGGGAGTGCAGGTGACGCGTATCGAGGACTGCACACCCCGCCCGCATGACGGAACCAAGAAAAAGGGTGGCCGGCGCGGCCGTAGAGTATGATTCGAGGTGAACACGATGGTTGAGATAGAGATCCTGCACGAAGATGACAAGTCAATGCAATTGCTGCTCAAGAAGACGGACAGGGCGCTGGCCAACGCGCTGCGCCGGACCATGATAGCAGATGTCCCCAAGTTCGCCATCCACCGCATGCGCATGGACATCGGCATGATCACCGATGAAGCGGATGGCGAGACATACGAATCGCTCGGTGCGATGTCTGACGAGATGCTCGCTCATCGCTGTGCCATGGTTCCGGTACCCACCTTCATCGATGAGTTCCACTTCCAAGATGAGTGCCCTGACTGCAAGGATCTCGTACCCGAACAGCGTGGCTGCCCGCAGTGTTCCGTCATCTACGCCATCGAACAGAAGGGAACCGAGGAAGGACACACCGTCACCGCGGAGCATCTGGTTGTGATGGGCGACATGAAACTGCAGATTCCCGAGGAGTTCCGAACGATTCCGCTCACCAAGCTCTACAAGGGCCAGTACCTGAAGGCGGTGCTGTGGGCGGTGCTCGGCCGCGGCCGCGACCACGCGAAGTTCTCTCCGGTAGCCGGAGTGACCTTCCGCCCGCGCCAGAAAGGTGTGATGGCCAAGCCCCGCAAGGCGAAGTTGCTGTTCGACCTTGACCTGAACATCACCCGCAAGGATTTCACAAAGGGTGTAATCGACAATGTCGACAAGGTGGACCTGCTGCGCTCCGACCTGAATCATGTGGGGGAAGGCACGGCCAGAGAGGCGGAATTCGACGGGGCGATAGTGCTCGAGGAAATCGAGGACGAGTTCGTGTTCCGCTTCGAG
>CATMIM010000157.1 GCA_950068635.1 uncultured Candidatus Poseidoniales archaeon | reverse complement strand
TCTGAAACCTCTCGCAACGACACGCGATGGGATTCCGGTAGCCCGAATGGTTTCGCCGAACCGGTGTGTATGGTTCACCTCCACGACGTTCAAGCGGAATGTCAGTACCTCTCAGCAGATATCGCCCCATTCGGCGAGCGCAGCGAGCCGGTGGGAATCCACATATAGGGGCCGCTTGTCGGCGGGACGCTGAGTGATGTAATGGCGAAGAAACAGGAAGCGGTGTTCAAGGCGGTCGTCAACGACACCGACCCTGCCAGCAACGGCAGGTCGTACGCCGTCGAGGTCAAGGGCGCCAACTACAACCACTTCCTCGGCAAGCGCATCGGCGACATCGTCGATGGCCAGTTCGTCGGCGAGGGCGACCAGTCGCTGCTCGGTTACCAACTGCAGATCACCGGCGGATCAGACCGTACGGGAACCCCCATGAGGCGGGACGTGGAGGGGGGCATGCGCAAGGGCGTGCTCGTCTCACCCGGTGTGGGATTCAAGGGTCATAGACTCATTCACAAGAAGGGCAAGCGCTACCGCTGGACCTACGCTGGAGTGCGTATGCGGCGCAACTTCCGCGGGAACACCATCACCCAGGACACCGTTCAACTCAACCTGAAGGTAGTCGAGAGTGGCAAGAAGTCACTCGGAGTAATCTTCGGTCTCGTCGAGGAGGCCGCAACTGTCGAGGAGCCCTCTGGGGAAGAGGAGTGAATCGGCAGGGGGGATGAGAACTGGCAGAGAGAGAACTTCCGGCTCAACCTGAGGTGAACATTGGACTGGTAGGTCACGTCGATCACGGTAAGACCACCCTCACCCAAGCCCTCTCCGGCACCTGGACTGACACACACTCCGAAGAGCGCAAGCGGGGCATATCGATCAAGCTCGGTTACGCCGACACTGCGTTCTACAAGACCAAGAAGAATGTCTACTATGCCACTGGAAAGCATCCCAAGGGCAAGGAGGACGTTGACAAGGAGTTGCAGCGTGTCATCTCATTCGTCGATGCTCCCGGTCACGAGACGCTGATGGCGGTGATGATCACCGGTGCCAGCATCATGGATGGTGCGCTGCTGCTGATCGCCGCGAACGAGGATTGTCCCCAGACGCAGACCAATGAGCATCTGATGGCGCTGGAGATCGCCGGCATCGACAAGATCGTCGTCGTGCAGAACAAGGTCGACCTCGTCAGCCGTGAGCGGGCGGTCGAGTCCTACAACGAGATCAAGGAGTTCGTCAAGGGGACCATCGCTGAGAATGCTCCGATCATTCCTGTTTCCGCTCACCACGATGTCAACCTGGACATCTTGATCTCGGCCATCGAGCAGACGATCCCGACGCCCGACCGGGATACCGGTGCGAATGGCTTGCTGCACATCGCCCGTTCGTTCGACATCAACCGGCCGGGGGCGCGCCCGCCGGAACTGAAGGGAGGCGTCATCGGCGGCAGCATCGTCGAGGGCACGTTCAACGTCGGCGACCGGGTGGTGATCGCGCCAGGGCGCAAGGTCACCGACGGCAACAAGGCGTCCTGGATTCCGCTGGTGACTATCATCGACTCTCTGCGGGGGGGTGGAGCCCTGCGGGATTCGATGCACGCAGGCGGGCTGTGTGGAATGGCGACGCCGCTGGACCCTTCACTGACCAAGGCCGACGAACTCATTGGTCAGGTGGTCTCCCGGGAGGGCGAGACACCTCCTGTGCGGGATTCGGTGGAACTCGAACTCACGCTGCTCGAGAAGATGGCCACCGGCGGAGGCGGGACCGCCGACATGGTCAGGCCATTGCAACCGAATGAGATGCTGATGGTGAACTGCGCCACGGCGACCTCGGTCGGTGTGGTGAGCCACGTCAAGGGAAGGAAGGCGACGCTCGACCTGCGCTTGCCGATCTGCGCCAACGATGGAAGTCGCATCACGCTCTCACGGCGAGTCGGTTCCCGTTGGCGGCTGATCGGATACGCCACCATCCAGTGAGGTGGAGCGATGCCCACAGTACTCATCGACGCCTGCGGCTGGGTGGCGGTCATCGACGGAGGCATCCACATCGACCACGCGCTCGCCGAACAGGTGGGTCCGGTCGAACTCGCCATCACCCCCGCCGGTCGCGCCGAGTTGGAGCGCTTGCAGGGTGAGCGCAGCGCCACGCTGCTGCTCGACCTGCTCGATTCGCGGGCGGAGGTGGTGCAGGCACCTGAGGGAGTGAGTCACACCGACGACCAGTTGATCCAATTGGCGGCTCAATTGCAGTGCCCGGTGTTGACTGTGGACCGCGAACTGAAGCGCAGGTTGATCGCAGAAGGCTCCCAGATCATCGAGGTCGTGGGCGGTTCCGCCCTGCGCCTCGTGAGTTGATTCGGGACAGCCATTATATTCTCAGCAGACCGGCATGGGGGGATGTCCACCTCCAGCGTGACCTTAGGAAGACAGAACGGCGCCCGCGCCGCAGAATCGAATGGCCAGATGGAGCTGGTCGAATTGTTGTCGCGCATAGGGATTCGGAAGAATGTCGGGAGGCTGCTCGTCGAACTCAACGAGGAGGAGTGGATGGACAGCGGCAACCTGCAGGAAGCGACCGGCCTGCGCCAGCCAGAGGTGAGCACGGCGATGCGCGAACTCGTGCGCAGGGGTCTGGTGGAGATCCAATCGGAGAAGACCGGCAACCGCGGGAGACCGCGCCACCTCTACCAGTTGAAGGATGACCTGGCCATCTCGCTGCAACCGTTCATCGATGTTGCCGAAGAGAGGCTGACCGAACTGGATGAGAGCCTCAAACTGATCGCCTCATCCGACGCGCTGTAGTCGCCGAACAAGAACTCTTGAGCGGCATCACGGGATCTCGTCGAAGCGGTAGCCCTCTTCCCACTTCTTCTCGCCCAATGCGACCTCGAGTTCGAACGGAGTGATCAGCGGCTTGGAATATCGCGTCGAGTCATCGATGGCGATCCTCGGACAGGCCGTGTTCACGAACGCATCGACGGGATAGAAGTCGATCAGTTCCGGCCCGATGTATTCGAGCGCGATCAGGTAGCCCTTCCTGTCGTGGCGCTCCAGCATCCGCTTCATCCTCATCGCCAGGTTGCGACGCATCTGTCCCGGTTTCTCGCCGATGAGAATCCCGAACACCTTGGCGCCGTCGACCTGCATTATCAACCCGAAGCGTTGGCGCAGGATGCGATCGATCTGTTTCCGCCCCATCTCGGTGGCATCGCCGGTGTAGGGGTCGAGCATGGCCAATGGTTTGCCGGTGTGCAGCACGAGACCGATGGGGTGGAAGTCACCGCTGCCGAGGAAGAAGTAGTGGCCGATGGAGGGATCGTCGCCCGAGTAGTTGCAGCCGAGCACCTGGCCGGGGAAGGAGAGCCGTGCACCCCCCACGGGAATCGTCACGTCGAAGCCGGCGTCCTCCAACCGTTGCTTGAACTCGGGAAGCAGATGCAGGTGCTGAATGGCCCCCACGAGCCCCAACTTGGCGTCCGACAATGGAGCCACCCTGCCCACCGAATCGAGGAACTTCTCCTGTGCCTCCTCCTCGCTCTCCGCCGTTTGCTCTTCACCTGACTCCTTCAGGCGTGCGCGCGCCATCTCGCGGTGCTGGTGCAGAAATGGGAGAACCGGAGTGAGTTCCGGGTCGCCGTCGTACGTGACCTCGATGAACTGCGTCTCGATACCCGAATCGATGTTCATCTGGCTGTGGCCCATGTGCGCCACCAGGTCGATCCCCATCGAGCCCATCTTGTTGTGCACGAGGTCACACGCCCCGTAGCAGGGGTCGCCGGAGAGGATGACGTTGGCGTCGGTGCGCGACTCGATCTCGTCGATGATCTCGAGCGCCTGGATCTTCAGCCCCTCGGGAACCTGCAGCGCCACCAGACGGTGGTCGCCCTTGGCGATGCGCTCCGCCAGCTCATCGAGTTGGAAGTCGTGCCTCTCCAGGTCCATGCCTAACTCCACTCCGCCGTCCAGCGTCCGCTATATCATCCGTTGCATCGACTCAGCCACATTCAGAGAGCAGACCCTTGTGGATTCGAATCCCGTGTCGTGGCTGCAATATAGTAGGGGAATTATTGAGATGATTGAGGGCTATGTTTACTGGGTTGATCAAAGAATCGAAGTTGGAGGATGCGTCCGGTACCTGGAAACTTATGGGGACCGACGCTGATACGCTCGCGCTTGATGTCGCTGGCCTCATGAAGGCGCAGAAGTACGGGCTTGAAAGTGGCACTCCGCTTAGCGGTGTGTATGGCACCGGAAACGCGGTTGGTTG
>CATMIM010000156.1 GCA_950068635.1 uncultured Candidatus Poseidoniales archaeon | reverse complement strand
GAACGGAAGTTGTCGCTCTCCTCGACCAGGCGTGCACCGAAGCTGACAGGGTCACCGCGGGTGATGACAACCGGGATGAGGGGCACCGGATTCTCGAAGGTGGTCACGCCGAAGACGAGGATGTCCTGCTGCCCTGCACCCGCGAGGTAGAACGGGCTGCTGCCGTTGAGGACCGAGATGACCACCGTCTTGTTGCCGCTGGTGATCCCATCGCCCAGCGGGTCGGTGGGAACGGACAGGTTGAACGAGCCGTTCGGCTGAGTGGTGAATGAAGTGACCAGAATCTCACTCGGGTCGTTGAAGAAGTACACCTCGATGTCCACCGAACTGATGAGCGGTCGTGACGGGTCGTTCGCATCACTGACGTTGCCCTCGAGCATGAAACTCTGCCCTGCGGTCACGTTCGCAGGCATCGACAAGATGTTGGCCGTGGTCGGGACCTGCACCGTGACGTTCACGAATGTCTGGTTCCCGGTCCAGCGCTGATTTCCGGGTAAGAGCGGGTCTGACTGGTCGTTGTCCATCGATACGCGCACATCGTAGTATCCGGGGTCCATCGACGAGGGGACCGGCCAGTTGAAGAAGGCGAATCCTTCAGAGTTCGATGTCGCCTGACCGATGCTCGTGTTCAAGTTTCCATCCCAGTCCCAAGTGAAGTTGACGACCTCACCGACCACGGGGGACATGTCGGCTACGTCCTGCACGGTGATGTTCAACTCGAGTGGGGTGCCCGCCTGGAGGATGATCACCGAGAGGTTGGAGGTGAGCACCAGTTCGGATTCGATACCGATCCAGCGATAGATCGGGTCGGTCTGCGTATAGTACGAGCCAGGGTTGCTGCTGTAGATGTCCCAGTCGGTCGTCAGCGTCAGGTTGTAGGCACCGGCGGGCAGGTGGACTGGCATGTTCACAGTGATCGAATAGGTGCCGTTCCACGGAAAATTCGTGCCATTGCCGAGGGGGATGATGATTGGCATTGGTGGCTCTCCGTTAGGTCCGGGTGGTCCAGTGCCAGGAATCACCAAATCGAACTGCATGTTCGTCCCGTTGAGAAGCACAGTGGAACCCAGCACCGCGTCGGTGATCGTTCCCGAGATGACGTTCTGCCCGCCCAGATGCGTCCAATCCTGTGCCAGGTTGATCGATACCGCGATGTCTGCCTGAACCCGCTGCTGGTCCTCCTTGGTTGCAGCCTTGTACCACGGCGTACTCGGAGTGTAGGTGACGTTGAATGCGTAGTCACCGGCGGCCATACTGGCCCCGGGAGTGAACTCTATTTCCATCCATGCATTAGGCGGGTCGGTCGAGGTGTTGATGACGGTCCCGTTGAAACTGATGACCCATGTCCCATCGAAGGGAATGTCGTTTCCTGCTGTGTGGTCGACGTACGATACCGGGATGAAAGTCAACTGACCGCGGAGCATGACCTCGATCGGGAAGTTGATCTCCACGGTGCTCTGGATGCCGTATGCGAATACAGGAGTGAGATCGGCATCATCGGTCGCACCGGGCACGTCAGGTAGGAAGCGTAGGATGACATCGCAGTATGCGGGGCCGATGGTCACATTGATCGCGGAGAAGTTCCAGACGATCGAGAAATCACCCGTCACTGGGTTCACGTTGCTGCTGTTCAGCACCCAGAAGGCGGTCTCGGTGTATGGTCCGGTAGAACCGTTGCGGCGCAGCAGCAGGATGAGCGTGCCGTCCATCGGCGCGGGCGAGGCTCCTCCGGAGAGGATCGTCCCGTTGATGTAGATGTTCTCGCCGATCTCCAGCAACGAATTGTTAGTCGATGGACCATGGAGCGTGGCGGTGAGATCCGGTGCGGGGGTGACGTTGAACAGGAAGTTGTACGTTGTCGGACGCGCATGATAGACTGGTGAGAGGCCGAGATGCAGGTCTGCTTCGTGCCAGCCTGCGAATTCCAGGGACGCATTGCGTATCCCGAGGGTTTCATTCTCCGACAGGTTCACCGTGAACATGAAGTATCCGTTGGTACCGACCTGTGTGGTCAGCGTGACATTCTGGTTGAGCACGCTCGAATTATAGGTGAGCGATACCGTGTAGTTGGTCTTGGTCGCCACATCCAGCGGAGGTGGCGAGTTCCACATCATCGTGCCAGTGATATCGGTTGTCGAACCTGCACCGACGTATGGAACGCCTATCGGCGCAGGAGAATCCTGAGACAGGCTGGTATTATCCGTGATGTTCACAGTCCAGACGAAATCGTGCGTGCTGTATGGCACGTAACCCCCTTGCTGGGTCTCGACCACGATGCGGCCGTATCCCGGGTGAGTGATGCCGAACGGGAAGCCCTTGATGCTGAAGTTGCCGTTCGAATCGGTCAGGTTGGCACCGAGCAGCGTATCTCCGTTCAGCGCAGCCGGATTGAACGGGTTGGTGTCGTTAGCCTGCACGAGGTAGGCGCGCACGAGCGTGTCGGCGGCCGCGGACTGGTTGGCGGTGAACTGCAGAGTGCCGTTCATGTAGATGTCACCGGTGGACATGTCTCGCTCGATGGTACCTGGCCAGCTGGTCTCGTTGACAACCTCCACCTGCTCGGCAGGTGGGCAGGCATCGACTGGGATCCAGCCCATGTCGAGGTTGTTGCCTGCCGCATTCTGTTGCAGGTGCACCTCACCCCATGCATCCCAGTTTCGCCCCATGACCATGAATCCAGTGCCCGTCCAGACGCCGCCGTTGTAGCCAGTCGCCTTGCGCGCTGGGATTCCGGCCAGACGTGCCATGGTGGTGAACACGGTGGAGAACTCCTGACAGGAACCCTCCATGATATCCTGGAGGATGAAGCGACTGACATCCTCGAGCATCGGCAGACCCGAACCGTCGAAGTTGAGCTTGAACTCCACCGACGTGTTACCATCAGCGTTGTTCAGGTAATCACGAATCGCCACCACCTTGTCCCACGCGCTGACCGCACCGGCGTTGATAATCACCTCCTGAGTGATGTTGTAGACGTATGACTCGGGTGCGGTCATGTCGGTGAAGTAGCCTGGCAGGTCGGTGCCGTAGTTGCCCGGACCAGCGTAGGGAATCGAATTGGCGTATTCAGTGGATGTGAACCATATCTCTGGTTGCGAAGTCATCAGGTCGAAGATCTGTGCAGCGGAAACGCGCAGGTCGTGGGAAACATTGGATTGGTTGAGGTAAGCGAACGGGTCGCCCCACATCATCCATGAGTATGCGGACGCCGGTTGCGGCAGTCTCGAACCGGGATTGACCGGCTGCATGTAGGTCATCTGGTAGTCCACCGATGAGTTCCAGAAGGTGTCGTTGGCAATCCAATGGTAATCAATCCAACCGGGTGAAATCTCAGTCTCGATCAGCGAACTCTCGTTCATCCCGTAAGCGGCGCCGGTGTAGTACTCGTAGGTGCGCACCCGCCAGTAGTGGGACAGGTCGGGCCAGACTCCGTTACCGGTGCTGGTGTTGTTGGCCCAGAAGGCGATTTCGTTCTGGATGATGTCATCGGTCGGATCCCACGGATTCTGCGGGCCGAGCAAACAGTCCTGCCAGAACTGTGGAGGACACTCCTCGTAGTCACTCATGCCGCCGCCGTCAGTGTCCGGGTCACGCCAGTCTGTGCCGGTCTGGTTCTCGATGTTGTCCGGAATGCCGTCTCCATCGGTGTCAGCCGGGTTCATGTCGTCGAGGGGGTCGTTCTGCGGGTTGGTGCCATCGAGGTACTCCTGACCGTCCATCACTCCGCCGTGGTCCGTGTCCGGGTCGAACGGGTCGGTGACGTAGGCGTCCGTTGAACCGTTGCCTCCACCCATTCCCGGCACGTACATCAGGTCGCAACCGGTGTTGTTCTCGAAGTAGTCGTTGAGCATGTCACCGTCCGAATCGAGATTGTTGTGGCACGGCTCCATCGGGTCGGTGCCGTTGAGGATCTCATCGAGGTCGTTGACGCCGTCGCCATCAGAATCATACTGCGTGGGGAGCGAGAACCAACCCCATACGGCCTGGTTCTCTTCCCAGTCGGCCAATCCATCGCCGTCGGTGTCCATGTAATCGTCGTCGCAATGTACGTGGGTGGTGGTCATGGTGCCCCCCTGCGTGCCCTCGTAGTGGCACCAGGAGCCGTTCTTGGCGACCACATCGACCATCCCCAGGGGAGGAGCCAATGCCACTCCATCGATCACATTGCCTGTGACAGAGGAGTAGGCGAACGAGGTGAGACTTCCGCCGGAGTCGTTGTAGTAGAGGATGCCCGGTAGCCCGGTGCGCCAGTCCAAGGGGG